>CAZTDR010000032.1:0-29932 GCA_964612855.1 uncultured Coxiellaceae bacterium | reverse complement strand
GCCGGGCATGGCACGCCATGCCCCTACACCTTTATCTTCGAACGCAGAGGCACAGCGTGCCGTGCCCTTGCGATATTGCTAGAATTTTTGTCCCCTGCAGAGTACATTCATACAGGTCAATCGCGAGAACCTCTATGAATCGAGATACCGTTCCAACTCATAAAATTGCCTTGCTCGCCACCGGCGATGAAATCAGCAACGGCGATATTTTAAATACTAACACCCAAGAAATCGCCCACCGTTTATTTGCAGAAGGCATGGCTGTGGGTAATCACATGGTCACCTCAGATGCAATCATTGAAATTGAACAAGCCATTGTCTTTTTACTCGCCTCTCACAGCGCATTAATTATCACAGGTGGATTAGGGCCCACATCTGATGATTTGACCCGTTTTGCCCTGAGTAAAGCACTCCAACGCGAACTCATTTTCGATGAAAACGCATGGGATGGGATTGTTAATCGTTTAAAAAAATTTGGTTATGACACGCCGCCCCTATCCAATCGACAACAAGCCCTGTTTCCAGAGGGCGCGACTATCATTCCTAATCCGAATGGCACGGCCGCTGGCTGTCTGTTAGAACACGAAAATAAATTCATTTTCATGCTGCCTGGGCCGCCATTTGAATGTTTGCCTATGTTTGAACAAGTGACTCTACCCGCCTTAAAAAAAGCGGGTTTTGCAAAAGCGGAATATCACAAAAATTGGCTACTTTTTGGTGTCAGTGAAGGACAAATTGCTGAAGAATTGGATGCGATTGCAAAACCGTATAATTGCATGACAGGCTATCGATTATTTTATCCTTACATTGAATTTAAAATACACTCAACCAACAAAAATGAATTTGAAAAAGTGATTCCGCAAATTGAACGCGCAATTCATCCCTATATTTTAGCAGACGGGCAAAAAATGGCGTCCGAATTACTTCGCGCTCGGCTGGAAAATTTAAATTTCACCTTAACGCTTTGCGATTCCGCCACCGGTGGTTTATTAGAATCGACACTAAAAACACCCAACACATTTTCGCACCTCCATTTTGTCTCTGACAATAATAAAGCGCGTCATATTACCATTGAAGGTCTCACTGAGTTTTGGCAAGGCAGTGAAAGCACACAAACTGAATTAACGATGTATTTTAATTTAGAAAATCAGCAAGAAACCCTACAAGTTGTCGTTCCATTTCGCGGTGCGCGTGTGAAAAAATATGCCGTGGAATTTATTTGTCGAAAAATTTATGAAATGCTGACTTTTGAAAAAATAACACTATAAAACGTAGGGTGGATTAGACGCGTTTTTTGCGTCGTAATCCACCATATCAAAATAATAGCAGTTTTGTAGTTACATCCTAATTTACATTTGATGTAATGATATTAAACATGGGTGGAAAATCCGTAAATAATCCCATAAATTCTCTGATTTTTTCTTTGCTCCCCTCTACTTTAATATCGCCTTTTTTTACTGCCTCCTCCATTGTCATTTGCTTTAATGTCAGCGAATCAAACAGTGTACGTGTCAAATTAATGGTGGCATCTGCGCTTTTAATTTGTTTTTTAGGTGTATAAATCAATACACCATCTTGTAAAACTAACGCATATTCTTGCTTCGTATCCGTAAAATTTAAATTAATGATAATTTTTTTATCGCCCGCTTTTTCACTGTCTAATCGTATGCCCATATAATCGAGGTACATATCTATCGGCATGGCTTTTAATGTATCAGCGCTCACCACGTCCGTGCCTATATTTTTCGGCACCCCATTACGTAACTCAAATGCGCCCATCAAATATTCGTTACGCCATGTTGCATTTTCGGTTTGGTAACCCAATTGTTCCATAGCATCCGCTTCTAAATTGCGCGCCGTTTGATTAGCCGGATCAGCCAGTACGACGTGATTTAATACCGTCGCCACCCAACGATAATCACCTTTCGTGTAATAATCACGTGCTTTTTTGAGTATGGCATCTGCACCCCCCATGAATTCCACATAACGCTGCGCTGCTTCAACCGGTGTATGAGGGTTTAAATTAGCAGGATTAGAGTCATACCAGCCGAGATAACGTTGATACACGGCTTTCGCATCATGATTCACTGAGCCATAGTAACCCCGGTTATACCATTCATTTGCCAAGCTCGATGGTAAAGTAACGAGATTTCCAACTTCCGTCATGGTGTAACCTTGATTCATTAAATGCAGTGTTCGATCATGAATATATTTGTAAAGATCGCGTTGTTTTTCTAAATAATAAACAATATTAGCCGAACCCCAGGTGGGCCAATTATGTTGTGCAAATACCACATCCGATTTATTGCCAAACAGTTCAATGGCTTCATTTAATGTTTTCCACCATGCAGCGGCATCTCGCACTTGGGCACCACGCAATGTATAAAGATTATGTAACGTGTGCACTGCATCTTCTGCAGAACATAATGCTTTAAATTGCGGAAAATAAATCAACATTTCAGCTGGCGCTTCTGTATTGGGTGCCATTTGAAAAATCATATCGACACCATCAATTGTTCTTTTTTCACCCGTTTGCGTAATCAGATCGGTCGGCACAATCAACGTCACTTCACCGAGTGAAACCGTTTTTCCTAACGCGCCATCGACTTGACCTTTTTCATTTTTGGGAAGTAATGCCCCATACATATAAATCGCACGACGTCCCATGGCATTGCCCGCATAGACATTTTCACTGACAGCGCTTTCGAGAAAACCTTGCGGTGCAAGCACTTTTACTTTACCTGCTTTAACATCTGTCTCCGAAATAACACCTTTAACACCGCCATAATGATCAACATGGCTATGCGTGTAAATCACAGCCACAACCGGTTTTTTGGGACGATATTGATAATATAAATCGAGTGCCGCGCGGGCAGTTTCTTTACTAATGAGTGGGTCAATAATAATAAGTCCTGTGTTCCCTTCAATAATGTCCATATTAGACAAATCAAAACCACGAACTTGATAAATGTGATCGGTGACTTTATACAACCCGTTCGTTAAATTGAGCTGCGCCTGGCGCCATAAACTCGGATTAACGGTAGAAGGAGCCTCTTTTGCTGATAAAAAAGCATATTGCGGCAAAGACCATATGACTCGACCCGCCGTATCTTTAATCGCTAAATTAGGGACTGTTGCAATAAACCCTTTTTTTGTTAAGTCATAATCGGCTTGATTGGTAAAAGGTAGTGAGTGTAAAACGTTTTTATTGAGTTCTGTGGTGACAGAAGAAGCTTCGTTAGTCTGAGCATAGACTGAATTGCATAAGATAAACAATAAAAAAAGTCGAGTGAACATCCATGTTACTCCTAATGAAAAAAACTGGCTAAAAAAGACGATAATTAAAAAACATGAACCTTAAAAATACTAATCAAAATCTCAATCAAAATTAGTAAAATAATAATCATTTCCAACATGCTGGAATGTCTATTTTCGATTTGGCTATTTAAGATATCAAACAAATCTTGCAATACGTCGAGTTTTTGATTGAGAGCCATGACCCGGCTCGGAATGTCTAAAAATTTTTTGGTCATGATATAAAAAGGTTCTAAATTGGGATTACGCCAAAAAAACTCCGGTGTATCCAAATATTCACTATTTAAATTAATTGAACTACGCGCCAAAAATATTTCACCCATGCGCTTGAATAAGTCCGTACGGGACAAAGAACTCACCCCTCGACTCGCAATTTCTTCCGGCAGCGTGCTATTTTTTTTGATGGCTATTTGAATCGCATCCTCAAATGCCTCTAATTTGATAGCTTGCGCCAAACCATACGAGATGGCCAGTTTGAGTTGGGAGTTATCAGAATCGAGTGTAATGACATCTATCTTAAAACGATCATGAGCATCAATTGATGTTTCTTCATCTAATCGATAGCAAAAATGATCACTTTCAACATGGTTTAACACATTGTGGGAAAAATCGTTGACGTATTCTACCCACTTTAATTCTTGTCGTTTATTAAATCCCCAACATACAAATGAACCATGACTAAAGAAAAAAATGTCAGCAGATTTTTTCGTGCTGGCAACATGTAGTACATCGCGCGACAATCGGGTGAGATAACCTTTACGCTTAAATGAACTCGCTAAGCCACGTAGGTCATAGCTTTCAGCAGTACAAAATGATACACAACGCATAAAGGATCGGGTTTGGCTGGCCATGTTACCCTCGTGGTAACAAAATGAAAAAAGTCCATATACTTATATAGTTTAGTGGAATTAAAAAAGAGCCGCAAGATAAGCTTTTTTAGGGGATTCTTGTGGGCGGCTTTATGGTTTTATGTAAGTTAATTAAATATTTCTTACGAGCATCAGTACCTTGCTGCAACTCCGGTTTCGTCAGAAAATCATTTACCGCTTCAAATAGGTTGCGCAGTGTCGCGTTGGGAATATCATCTTTATTATTATATTTAAAATAAAAAGCTATATTTAATACATTTTCAATTTTAAAGTTTAGATCCTTGCGAGCTTTTATTTCAAACTCGCCATTAAATAATAATTTTTCTAATAACAATACAGCGTGGAGTTTATCTCTTAGCAATGAAGTACGTTGATCAAAAATCCATGTGCTAGGGGGCTTAGGCAGCATACCAGCTTCCGTTAGCTTCACTTCCGCTTGATACCCTAGGCTTGCTTTTAATGCTATTTTTGCTCGATTTAAAAAATCTTCTACTAACTCACGAGGACCATTTGGCTCAACACTCATTTCCATCTTATACAACAAATTTTCATCCACAAACGTTGCTCGTAATTCTGTAAAGCGCTGGGTGCTCTCAGATAATTTAGCCATGTCCCTTGGCTGCATAAGATCCACGTTAGCACTCAATGTTGAACGTGAATTAGAATCTAGTTTCAATTCTACCGACTCTTGGGAAAGAGAGAGTGTCTTTATCAACCCGTTGGGTTTTGTAGTTTTTTTACGAACTTGACCAACTACACTTGCCATATAAAGACAATTCATGGCCATAACCGTCGCACCAATGACTTGAATGACACCCTGCGCTAATAAAGGAAGAGCAAATCCAAATGCAGCTGGTGCAAACAATAAAAGTCCAACCACAAGAGCCGCGGTAGTAAACACGCCGAGCAATCTTAAATGCGTATTCAAATGAGCACGATTTTCTGCGTGTTCAGGAGTGCCTTTACTACGATAAACTTGGATGCCCCAATAAATGGATTGCGCTGCATGATTCAACCATCGAAGCCCGATACTGGCGATAAAAAAAGCGGGAACAAGAACAGGAGCTATCACAGCACCAAAAACAATACCGAGAAATAATCCAATGGCTACCACCTCCGACGTGGTTGCCAAAATATCACTTAATAAAGAAGCTCTTTCTCCCGCTATTTTTTTTCTACGCGGATAATCTTTTATTCGATAATATAAATTCACAACTGAGATAGCGGTTGCTAGAGGAAAAAGTATGGTTTTTAGCGTTTCAGAAAGAACGCGTAAAAAAGTAAAAATCGTGGCAAAAATACCATCTTGAACAGCCCGACTACCAGCAAGAGCGGCATGGGGAATTGGGTCATTTAAACTGAGCTTTCGGGGTGCAGCCATTTGGATTCCTGTTTTTTATGATAAATGCTCGTCATCTGCGAAGCTACTCTCGCATACATCCAGAACAATGCGGGCGGATTAGTTGAGTTGGTGGATTACGATGCAAAAAACGCATCTAATCCCCCCTACATTTGGTGCCTGACGGCGTAAAAGAGAATAATTAAAGATAACGTTTTTAGCTTAAAAAAATCTTAAGAACTTAGCGTCGCTCACGAAAAAATTGCTTCAACAATGCGCCGCATTCCGTTGACAGTATTTCTCCTTCATAATCCACACGATGATTAAATGCGTTGGACTCTCCCAAGGAAAAAACACTTTTTACAGCGCCTGTCTTGGGATCAGATGCGCCATAGACCACTCGATTCACTCGCGCGTGCACAATCGCTCCAATACACATGAGACAAGGTTCTAATGTGACGTATAACGTTGTGTTCAATAAACGATAATTTTTTATTTTTTCTCCCCCGCGTCGTAATGCAATAATTTCTGCATGTGCGGTAGGATCATGCGATTGAATCGGTTGGTTGTATCCTTCACTGATAATTTGATCATTCAACACTAACACAGCACCCACCGGAACTTCTTGGTGGCTGGCAGCATAGTCTGCTAATTGAATCGCACGCTGCATATAAAAAATATCGCGGGAATCCACTGCTTATTCCCACTCGATCGTGGCGGGTGGCTTGCTCGAAATATCATACACGACACGCGAAATACCCCGCACTTCATTAATGATGCGATTGGAAATTTTTTCAAGCAGCTCATGCGGTAAACGCGCAACATGTGCTGTCATGAAATCGACTGTTTCGACAACACGAATAGCAAGCACGTGATCATAATGCCGAGCATCGCCCAATACGCCCACCGATTTGATGGGTAAGAAAACCATAAAAGCCTGGGCAACTTTGTCATACCAATTTGTTTTGCGTAATTCCTCAAGCAAAATAGCATCGGCAAAGCGTAATTTATCCGCAAATTCTTTTTTAACTTCGCCTAAAATACGCACGGCTAAACCGGGGCCTGGAAACGGATGACGATGAATTAATTCGGCAGGCAAACCTAACTCCATACCTAAATTTCGCACCTCGTCTTTAAATAATTCACGTAAAGGTTCGAGTAATTTTAATTGCATCTTCTCTGGCAATCCGCCGACATTGTGATGCGACTTGATGACATGCGCTTTACCAGTTTGTGTCGCAGCTGATTCAATCACGTCAGAATAAATCGTACCTTGCGCCAACCATTTTGCATTCTTGATTTTACGCGCTTCCACATCAAAAATATCAATAAATAATTTGCCAATGATTTTACGTTTTTCTTCAGGATCGTCTTTGCCCTGCAATGCAGCCAAGAATTGTGACTCAGCATCTACTGTAATTAACTGAATACCTAAATGCTTAGCAAATAAGGTTTGCACTTCTTCTGCCTCATGCAAGCGGAGCAATCCTGTGTCAACAAAGACACAGGTTAATTGTTTCCCAATGGTTTTATGCAATAAGATCGCCAACACGGAAGAATCCACTCCACCGGATAATCCCAAAATGACATGCTCTGTGCCCACTTCGGCGCGAATTTTTTCAACCGCTTCTTGCAAAATATTTTTGGTGGTCCAAACGGGTTTGCATTGGCAAATATCCAACACAAAACGCTCTAAAATACGGGTTCCTTGACGACTATGCGAAACTTCGGGATGAAATTGCAATCCATAAAATCGACGTGCTTCATCCGCCATACCAATGATGGGGCAACCAGCCGTACTTGCTATGAGATCAAACGACGGCGGTAGCACATCGACGTGATCCCCATGACTCATCCAAACATCTAAAATAGGAGCGCCATCGGCATCGATGCTGTCTTCAATACCGGCCAATAAACGACTGTTTCCTTTAATGACCACTTCTGCATACCCAAATTCACGACGTGCACTTTGTTCTACTTTTCCACCCAATTGGGTGGCCATGGTTTGCATACCATAACAAATGCCCAAAACGGGACAGCCTAACTCAAACACTAACTGCGGCGCGCGTGCTGTTGTTTCTTCCGTTACACTTTCTGGGCCTCCCGATAAAATAATGCCAGTAGGGGCAAAATCCCGCAGTGTATTTTCTGCCATATCGCAATGAAAAATTTCACAATAGACGCCTAAATCGCGCACGCGACGGGCGATTAATTGTGTGTATTGCGAACCGAAATCGATAATTAAGATACGTTGTTCGTGAATGTTTTTTGTCATTTTTTTCTCTCTTTGTTATCCCCGAATGCTTTGTTGAGGGGCTCTCTCGTTTGTGAACAGATCCTCGATTGAAGCATTCGAGGATGACATAGGGGGACAAGCTTTTGTCCCCCCTATGTCACTTGAAATAACTCTCATCCACTTGATAATTTGGTGCTTCCTTAATAATTTGCACATCATGAACATGACTTTCGCGTACACCGGAGCCAGTAATGCGAACAAATTCGGGTTGCGTGCGCATCGCTTGAATGTCAGCGCAACCGGTATAACCCATGCCCGAACGTAAACCACCAATCAATTGGTTTACGATCGAAACCACGGCGCCTTTATAAGGCACACGGCCTTCAATCCCTTCCGGGACTAATTTATCTTGCGAAATCATACCATCTTGAAAATAGCGGTCACTCGAACCATGACGCTGTGCCATTGCCCCGATGGAACCCATACCACGATACGCTTTATAGGTTCGACCGTGGTACAGCTCAACTTCACCGGGGGCTTCTTCTGTTCCTGCTAACAAGCTACCAACCATCACAGCCGATGCACCCGCCGCAATCGCTTTACAAATATCGCCCGAATAACGAATCCCCCCATCGGCGATAATACCAACCTGCGTGCCTTGCAATGCTTTACTCACATTCGAGATGGCCGTAATTTGCGGTACGCCCACTCCCGTTACAATACGGGTTGTGCAAATAGATCCTGGGCCTATCCCCACTTTGACCGCATCCGCGCCAGCATCCGCCAAAGCTAATGCCGCAGCCCCTGTCGCAATATTTCCTGCGATGACGTTCAACTGTGGATACTGTTTTTTAATCCAGCGAACACGCTCAATGACGCCTTTAGAGTGTCCATGTGCGGTATCAACGATGACGACATCCACGCCCGCTTGAACTAATGCCGCGACGCGTTCATCAGATTCTGCACCCGTACCCACTGCGGCACCCACACGCAACTGACCGAAGGCATCTTTGCATGCAAAGGGTTTTTCTTGTTCTTTTAATATATCTTTAACGGTAATCATGCCGCGTAACTGAAAAGAATCATTAATCACTAACACTTTCTCAATACGATGCTGATGCAGTAATTCACGCACGACATCCCGTTCTGTGGCTTCTTTGACAGTCACCAACTGATCTTTGGGTGTCATAATATTGGCAACGGGTTGATCGAGGTTTGTTTCAAAACGAATATCGCGGCTCGTGACAATACCCACTAATTGCTGATTGGCTTCGACTACCGGCAATGCATGAAAATTGAAGGACTTGATGATGTCCAACACCTGGCGCACTGTGGTGGTAGGCGTAATCGTAACAGGATCTTTTACCACCCCACTTTCAAATTTTTTGACAAAACGAACTTCGGCTGCTTGCTGCTCAATCGTCATGTTTTTATGAATAATACCGAGCCCCCCTTCTTGCGCCACGGCAATAGCCAGACGCGCATTGGTAACGGTATCCATAGCAGCAGAAAGTAAAGGAATATTCAGCGTGATATCGCGTGTCAATTGTGTTTTTAAATCAACATCTTTGGGTAAAACAGAAGACTCTGCAGGAACCAGTAACACGTCATCAAAAGTCAGAGCATCTTGGATCAAGCGCATGTTAATTCTCCTAGAAATCACAGGATAAAATTAACTTGGGCATTGTACAGATTTTTTATAAAAAGTATATACTCGCACTTGAAATTCAGGCATCCCGCATTAAAATTTTCTTTGACAGAAATGTAGGGTGGATTAGGCGTTTTTCGCCGTAATCCACCAACTAAAAAGCGGTAATTTTCTTATTTGGTGGATTACGGCAAAAAACGCCTAATCCACCCTACGTTTCTTTGTTTTAAAAAAACGTGTAGGTAAGGATTCCGCCAGCTTAGATTCTCTTTTGCCGCACATACAATGTCTTCATTACCGACGCCACCACCTCACCCTCCTCATCAACGACATCCACTGGGCGCTCAAAAATATACTTTTCCTGGCTATCGGCTGCCGCACGAATAACCTTAATTTCTTCTGGCGTAAAAGAAAATACCGCCTCAATCTTCCCGCGGCCTGGTTTTTTAAATTCAATGCAAGCAGCTTTGTCCCACACAATATAATCCGACCCCAATTGTTTCATCAAAATCAGCATATAAAACGCATCAGTTAACACAAAAATCGAACCACCGAAATGCACACCCACATAATTTTGGTTGTACCAATGCAACGTAAGTGATGCTTTAATCGTACTATAATCGGGTGAAATCCAATCCACCTTAATGCCCGCTCCCCAAAAAGGCCGCCATCGGTTCATTAACACGCGCGCCCAACTCGCTGGCAAACGATTAACGATTTTTTGCAGCATTTTTCGCAGCATAAGGTTAAACTTCCTCATCTGAATTAAAATGTAGGGTGATGGGCATTTAGCGCCGTACATTTGGGGTGATTACTAGTTTATATGAATATAATCGATATTAGCCATACCCAAGAAGTCTATACAGTGAGTCGCTTGAACCGTGAAGCGCGTTTGCTGCTTGAAGGCAGTTTTCCTGCCTTATGGCTAGAAGGTGAGCTGTCTGGGTTTAAAGCACATTCATCCGGTCATTGGTATTTTTGTGTGAAAGATGCCTCTGCACAAATTCGGGGTTGCATGTTTCGTCCGCAAAACCGACATCTCAATTTTTTACCCAAAGATGGCATGCATGTGATTTTGAATGCGCGCATTAGTTTGTATGAAGGACGGGGTGAATATCAATTAATTGTCGAACACATGGAAGAAGTAGGCGAAGGAAAATTACGCCGAGAATTTGAAATCTTAAAAAAACGATTAGCCGATGCCGGTTTATTTGATACCGCCCATAAAAAACCGTTGCCCGCTTTTCCACAATCGATTGGCATTATCACCTCACCTACCGGCGCCGCTATCCAAGATATATTAAGCGTTTTGAAACGTCGTTATGCCTGGGCTCCCATTATTATTTATCCAACGTTAGTGCAAGGGGAAACAGCAGCAGCCAATATTGTGCAAGCGATTCAACACGCCAATCGTCGAAAAGAATGCGATGTATTGTTACTCACACGCGGCGGTGGTTCGCTGGAAGATTTGTGGTGTTTTAATGACGAACGCCTCGCACAAGCCATTTATCAAAGTCAATTACCCATTGTATCTGCTGTGGGACACGAAATTGATTTTACGATTGCCGATTTTGTCGCCGATTTACGCGCGGCAACGCCAAGCGTTGCGGCCGAACTTCTGACACCTGACAAAGAAGAATTGCTTGCCACTCTGCATTATGAAGAAAAACAATTAATGCGGTTGATCAACCACAAAATTCTGCAATTACAGCAACATATTCAATGGACGCAAAAACATTTGCAGCAACAACATCCTAAACGTCGATTGTCTGAACAAGCCCAGCAATTAGATTTTTATGAACTAAAATTAGTTACAGCACTTGAAAAAACTGTGCAAACAAAAAAACAATTGCTCGCCAAGCTGGCTGCAAAACTCGATGCGTTAAGTCCACTTGCAACCTTGCAACGCGGATTTTCCATCACGACACGTCTGCGCAATCAAGAAGTGGTGCACGATGCGGCTCAATTGACGAGAGGCGAAAAAATTCGTGTGCGACTCATGAAAGGTCAATTGGAGTGTACGGTCGATGACATCGCGTAAAACTATTTTAATCTTCATGCACAATGCCGCTACGCAATTTATCGATATTGCAAATCAGTATGTCAAATTATTTGATACAGCTCACTACAAAGTGACGGTGGTTTACTTATCGGGTGAAATAGATGAGCAAGCAAAAAAAAGAACGCTCGCCGAAGAAGTCATTTTTTTCAGCTATCCTAAAAAAACCATTCGTGGTTTAAAAATTACTGTCATTCGCAAATTAATCGCGCTATGCCGACAAGAAAAATTCTCGATGGTTATTTGCCATCGCTATAAACCTATTTACTCGATGTTATGGGCAGCTCGTTTTTGCCCTATACCTAAAATTATTTTTGTGATGCATGCGATGAAAACCATCCATCATATCAGCCGAAAATTGCTGATCGCGATACTGTCACAAAAAAATATGTATTTTGCTGGCGTTTCGGATGCAGTACGGGATGATTTGCGCAACAGTCTTTTGGGCATTCCGCCAGAAAAAATTATTACGCTTTACAATTGTATTGATAAAGAATTGACAGAACAAATCTTACTTTCTCGTGCAGAAGCAAGAAATGAGCTAAAGCTCGCTCACTCTACGCTAATCATCGGCACTATTGGCCGTTTAGCGCCTGAAAAAGATCAAAAAAATATGATTAAAGCCTTCGCCAACATTCAACAGCGGGTTGGAGACGCTAAATTAGTTATCATGGGTGATGGCACATTGGAAAAAGAGCTCAAGCAATTAGCCGTCACATTAAATATTGCCGATGCGGTTATCTTTACAGGTTTTATTCCTAACGCGCCGCGTTATTTAAAAGCATTTGATATGTTTGTTTTATCGTCAACGAAGGAAGCATTTGGCCGGGTATTACTGGAAGCGATGGTCGCTAAAATCCCATTAATTGGAACACAGGCCGATGGAATTCCTGAAGTGATTGGTGATGCAGGACACTTGGTAGCGGCGGGTAATACAAAACAACTGGAAACGGCTATGTTGGAATTCGCAAGCTTGACGAAGCACGAACGCGAAGAATGGGGAGAAAAAGGGTATGCGCGCATGACAAGTCATTTTTCGTTAGAAAAATTCCGGGAAGTTTTTTGGGGGAATGAAAATTAAAATCTTTCTGATTCTTTTTAATTTCTCTCCAAAAAATTGTAGGGTGGATTAGATGCGTTTTTCGCATCGTAATCCACCATTTCAAAATAATATTTTTAATATTTGGTGGATTACGATGCGAAAAACGCATCTAATCCCTACATGTTATGGATATTTTAATGCATCGTGATGACTTTTGGTTTTACTAGCCGCGCAAAATCTTCATACGCCATCTTCACTAACTCAGAATGAGATCCTGCATTAAAAGCAATTTCGCCCTGCTCAATTAAACTGCTAGAAATCAACACTGGCAAGCCATATAAATTACCAAAAGGTGGCATCGCACCTACTTCGCATTCCGGAAACTTACTTTTGAATTCCGATTCTGTTGCCAAATCCACTTCGCTGGTCCCCGTCCATTCTTTTAAATCGGCAAAATTAATGTGATCTGTTGCTGGAATCACAACCATATATAATTGTGTCCCTGCTTTCACAATCACCGTTTTTGCCAGTTTTTTCCCTGAAATATGGGCCGCCGCAGCAATTTCTTGTGCAGTATAACTGGGTGAATGATCGATGCTGAGATACCTAACATGATGATTATCAAGAAACTCTTTGATTTGTTTGGTTGGCATAACCCCTCCCCCAAAACTTTACTTATGTAATATTATTATAATCCAATTATTTGAATTTTGACCGAAAATTAAACAAAATAAAGTGCCGGATTATGCGCCCAAAGCGCCTATAACCTCATCCAACTCTACCTGTGTCGTAAACCGACCAAACGAAAAACGCAGCGAATGATGCGCCTCTTCAACACTCAAACCCATTGCACGTAGCACATAAGAGGGTTCGGTTCCTTTCGCGTGGCACGCGGAACCAGCAGAAACAGCAATCGCGGGAAGTGCTTGCATGAGTGCTTTTGCCGTGACGTTTGGAAAATACACATTCAAAATATGCGGCACGGCCTGTTCAAACGAACCATTAACCTGCGCGTGCATCGTATTTTTTAACTGTCTATAAAAATCCTGCTTGAAGCGAGTGATACGTTGCTGTTCTTCTTCAAATGAAGCAGCAACTAATGCAAAAGCATGCCCCATGCCAACAATTTGATGCACAGGTAAGGTACCCGAACGCATACCTTGCTCATGCCCACCACCGTGTATTTGTGCTGCGACGCGGACACGGGGTTTGCGACGCACATAGAGTGCGCCTATGCCTTTTGGACCATAGACTTTATGTGCTGAGAGTGACATTAAATCAATCGGGGTTTGCTGAACATTGACAGGCATTTTTCCGATACTTTGTGCAGCATCCACATGCAATAAAATACCGCGTGCAGCAGTCAATTGTGCAATGGCATGAATATCTTGGATCACACCAATTTCATTATTGACATGCATGATCGAGACCAAAATAGTGTCATCACGCAACGCTGCTTTAAACGCATCTAAATTCAATAAACCATCTCTTTCAGGTGAGAGGTAGGTAACGAAAAAACCTTCTTTTTCGAGCTGCTGACAACACTCAAGGACCGCACTATGCTCTGTTTTTACAGTCACAATATGTTTGCCTTTACGTTGATAAAGCTGGCTCGCGCCTTTGAGTGCGAGATTAATCGCTTCGGTGGCACCGGATGTCCAAATGATTTCTTCTGGGTGTGCAGCTATGACGCTTGCAACGGCAGCGCGCGCATCATCCACTGCGTTTTTTGCCGCTTGACCGATAAGGTGAGTAGAAGAAGCATTACCGAATGCGCCGGTGGGTGTCATATAACGGAGCATCAGCTCAGCGACTCGAGGGTCAACTGGTGTGGTGGCTGCGTAATCTAGGTAAATGGAGGAGGTCATGGGTGTGCATTATAAACCCATTACACCTCAAGATGCGAACTTTAAGCATTCAGATTAACGAATCTTCTCCGGCACCTGTCTTTCTAAATAACTCTCTCCCGCCTGTCCCGACTCATGATATTCCGCATCTTGATTCACATCCCATACATTAAAGCTATTTTTACCCGCTAAAATATTTTTGACAGTCAACATAGCGGTCATCATCGCATGATCTTGATTATTGTATTTATGCATACCATTGCGACCGATCAAATGTAAGGTCGGAAAGTTTTTTTCAAGTGCATGACGAATAATAGCCACATGTTCACGATAATTTTCATCATAAACGGGATAGGCTTTAATTTGACGAACAACACAGCCATCAACAATATCTTCTGCCTTCGCTAATCCAATTTTTACAATTTCATTTTTCGCTTTTTGAATTAACGCAGCTTCCGATTGTTCCCACAACCCATCGCCCTCAAAACAAAAATATTCCATCCCATAACAACACATGCTGGGGTCAGGCACCATTTCAGGCGACCAGGATTTAAAATTCTGAATGCGTGCGACATCCACACTGGGATCATGAATATAAATCCAATTATCTGAAAATTGATTTTTATCTTTGAGAATTAAGACAACAATTAAAAAATCACGGTACTTTAACGCAGAAGCCGCTTCTTTAATGGCAAGAGGCAAAACGGGTTGCAAATAATCCGCAACCAATTCGCGAATCGGAGCGGTGGAAATCACATGGGCGGATTGTACGCTGCGAGTATTGCCCGCTTGATCGCGAAATAAAGTGATCCATGTCCGGCTTGCTTCATCAAACTCACAACGCACGACGCGTTGGCCTAATTCGATGGTGCCACCAAGTTGTTTAATTTTATTTGCGCATTCTTCCCATAACATCCCAGGGCCTTTGCGCGGGTAACGAAAAGAATCAATTAATGTTTTAATCACTTGATTGTTGTTTTTAGGACGTCGTTTCGGCAACAATGCATTCCATACGGCGCTCATCAACGATAAACCTTTAATACGTTGCGCTGCCCAATCGGCTGAAATGGCTTCGCAACGCATACCCCATACTTTTTCAGTATAGGTTTTAAAAAACATAGAAAATAAGCGTTTGCCAAAATGGTTACTCACCCAGTCAGAAAATGAAACCGCGTTTTTCACGGGAAAAATGCGCGCTTTAAGATAAGAAAGAAAACAAAAAAATGACTCGAAGATGCCAAGTTTTGTTAATACTTCAAAAAATCTAAGCGGATAGGAAAAATATTTTTTTTGATAAAAGATGCGCGAAGAGCGCGGACGAATCAACATATCGTTGGGTAAAATTTCTGTCCAAAAATCCTCGACTTCTTTGGCTTTGGAAAAAAATCGATGACCACCGATGTCAAAACAATAACCTTTATAGACCACCGTGCGTGCAATGCCGCCCACATAATCGGGATCTGCTTCGAGCACTGTCACTGGCACATTTTCTTTTGCTAAGAGATAGGCGGCTGTTAACCCTGCTGGGCCTGCTCCAATGATGACAACGCTTTTTAGCATAGTAATACCCTATAAAACTGATTTTTGATTTATTGCCGTTTTTTCCTTACACTGCGGAAAAGGAGCTATCCATGTTTCACGCCCCCATTCGCAACCGCCCGATCAAAACAAGCTATCTCGCTCTCACCGCGATTTGCCTATCCTATCTCATCTTTCAATTAATCTACATACCTTATGCTGCTCTTTCGGTCGATGAGTTTTGGTTTGCGCATCATATCTTCCAATATAAAGAACACTTGCCTTACCGTGATTTCCTTCCTTACAAAACCGTAGCGGGTTATTATTTGCTGTCTGTCCCTTTCTGGTTTTCCCATGCTGTTTTACAGCCTCTTTATTATATAAAAGATGAAATCGCTTTCATTAATACACTTTGTATCTTAGGTGCAAGCAGTTGGCTCATGCGATTTTTCGAACCGCGAGCGGTTATTTTTTCGGTTCTCCTTATTCTCGCCAATCACTTATTTTTGATTTATTCCGTTGATTTGCGCGTGGACATGCTCACTAGCTGGCTGGGACTCTTCTCCATTTTATTGATTTTATCCAATCGTTTTTTAGTCAGTGGATTGGTACTGGCCTTAAGCTTTATGGTATCGCAAAAAGCGTTATGGTTTTGGGTAGCAACCAATATCGCTTTCGGAGGGTATTGGTTATTACTCGCACGCGAATGGCGAGTCGCTCGTCATACGTTGATTTTTAATCTCGCCGTCATCCTGCCAATTATGTTGTATGTTTTAGTTTGGGCAATGCAAACTGACTGGCATACGGTATTAAACAGTGTGTTTTACGAAGGTTACACGCAAGCGAAAATTACGTGGTATACGCAAATTTATTATCCCTGCTGGAAAGTGATTTTAGCAAATGGCCCTTTGCTGGTATTTTTATGGCCGCTAACCTGGATTGTTTTTTTGCTGCCGGGCGCTCAAAATCCCCGCCGATTTTTTATAACACTTTATGCTGCTGTAATGATGGTTTTTATCCTGAGTTATCAACAGGCATTTCCTTACAATATGGTGTTCGCCGTCCCAGTTTATTTTTTAATTTATCCCGATTTTTTTTCCTGGTTGATGACGTTCTTACAAGAAAAATCCGCCTCATTTTCTGTTAATCGCCGAGTGGTATTTTGGTTTATTTCTCTTTATACCATTTGCATAATGAGCCTATTTATTTTATTCGCCCTACCCTTGGCTTATTACTTAATTAGTTTGGTGCCTGTTTTGCTGGGAATAATGTGTAGCCAACCTGCAGCAAAAAATTCACTTAACTCTGTACTTTGGATGAGTTTGATTTTTACGGGTTTACTCTATCCTTTGTTACACTTTGGCTTTACTGCTTATAAAATTAATGGCAGTTATCAACGATCGACTGTCTTATTAGCGCATGAATTATTGCAGGAAGACGGGAGTTATTTTGCAGGCACACCGCTGCTTTATGATCAAGACCAAGCGATCCCTGGGTTGAAAAATTTAATTGGCCCTGCTATTGAATACTTAACAAAACCTTCCGCCAAATTATTACCGATCATGATTCCTTCACTGTATTTGGATCCACGCACTGATAAAGAAGTGCTAAAAGATTTGCGCAACACACCGGTGAAATTTTACGTGAATAGTTATCGAATTTACGCCCTGCCAGCCTCTATTCATTATTTTTTGGATCGTGAATTTATGCATTATTGGGGAAGCATTTATATTTATGCGCCTTGTGTTACTGCCCATCAGCAGCACTTTTATTTGAAATTTTCAGGCACGTATCAGGTAATTGGAAAATCGGGAACTGTCGTTGAAATTGATCATCAAAAAATTGCTGCGCATTCGAATGTCAAATTGACCGCGGGCAAGCATTTTTCTCATGCACGGGAAGTCTATCGGCTGGAATATATACCAGAAAGCAATGTCATGCGTAATTGGCAATATCCAGCCGATAATTGGTATAACGTCGTGAAAGCTATTGTGCTTTAAAACCGACACCAAATTGATAATTAAACATACCTTGCACGGCCAATGACCCATCGCTATTTAAAACCGGTGCTGACTCGGCAACAATGGTCACTTGAGCATACTTCGTGGTACCGCCAGGAATAGGGATAGTAGTGTTGGTCCCACCCGTTATCGATCTATAAAAAATCGCTTTGTTAACTGGCAACGGTGTAACCACTAACTGCGAAATGTAGGTGCAATTCGGATCGTTTGGCGCGCCGGTAAATTTGTACATATCGCCAAAATTGAGTGTCCATACGAAACACACTTTGCTGTCTTGGTAAGCTTCGATTTTAACGGGCGTTTGGGTACGTGCAGGAAAGGCATCTTTTGGATTGTCCAAAAGATTGGTCACATAAATATATTGAGTTTGAGAACTGTCAGCAGGTAAAGCAGCAGCTGAATAGGCTAACATGCCGAGACTGGCGATATAGGCTAATGATTTCATTTGCATCCCCCTTCCTCTTTGTTGTGTAAAATTACTTTTCAACAGACCCTAAGATACCACGTAATATATTAATTTCCATCACATCAAGCTCTGCGCGACCGAACAAACGGCGTAAGCGTGTCATCAATTGACGAGGGGCTTTGGGATTTAAAAAATCCAATTTGATTAATACTTTTTCCAAGTGCGTGTAGAAACTTTCTAATTCTTTTGCGGTTGCGGGAGGATAATCCCATGCTACAGGCTCACTTTGGATAGCGGCTAAGCTGGCCAATCGTAATTCATATGTGATCACTTGCACTGCTGCTGCTAAATTTAATGAACTGTATTCGGGATTACTGGGAATTTGTACGTGAAAGTGACAGTGATGCAATTCTTCGTTGGTTAGACCGGATTGTTCGCGGCCAAATAAAATAGCGGTGGATTGATTGCTATTGTGTTTTACTTTTTCTGCTAACGTGCGCGGTGATAACATAGGCCAAGGAATCGTTCTCGACCGTGTGCTTGTGCCAACCACTAAATGACAATCAGCGATGGCGTCTTCTAATTGATTGACAACGATAGCATTTTCCACGACATCCAGTGCGGAAGCTGCCATTTCATTGGCTTTTGGATGCGGGAATAATTTGGGTTGGACTAAATAAAGATGCTTCAACCCCATCGTTTTCATAGCGCGCGCGGCAGAACCGATATTACCGGGGTGAGAAGTTTCGATTAAAACGATACGGATGTTGTCTAGCATGGGCGGCATGATAGCGTGATTTAAAAGGGCTGTCATCTTTGAGAAACGCTATAACCCACCTGTTTCATTCGCCTTCCCCCCAAAATTTTGTTATTCTAAGCCCCCTTAATTTTTTGAATTGCTCTTGCACATTATTATGAGAAATCCCTTACTAAACATTGCGATACAAGCAGCGCGTAGCGCGGGTAATATTATTATGCGCGGCTTAGACAGGCTGGATAAAATTCAAGTGTCGCAGAAAAACCCTAACGATTACGTGACTGACATTGACCAGCTTGCTGAACGCGAAATTATTTCCATCATCCGCAAAGCCCATCCGAATCATTGCATATTAGGAGAAGAAAGCGGCGAACTTGACGGTGACGACGATGAATACACATGGATCATCGATCCACTCGATGGCACGCGCAACTTTATTCATGGTTTTCCGCAATTTGCGGTTTCCATTGCGGTCAGTTACCGAGGAAAAGTGGAACATGGTGTCACCTACGACCCTGTGCGGCAAGAACTCTTTACAGCAAGCCGCGGCAAAGGGGCACAATTAAATGACCGCCGTATTCGCGTCAGTAAAAATAAAGCGCTGGAAGAATGCTTGTTAGGCACTGGTTTTCCTTATCGTCACTCACCTGAAGCAATTCAATCTTACGTCAATAGCCTCATGGCCGTTCTTCCTCTCGCAGGCGATGTGCGGCGCGCTGGCGCTGCTACATTGGATTTAGCCTATGTTGCCTGCGGCCGTTTTGATGGATTTTGGGAAATGGGCTTAAAACCCTGGGACTTGGCCGCAGGTGTACTCTTTGTCAAAGAAGCCGGTGGTTTAGTGTGTGATTTTAACGGTGCTGAAGATTACCTTAAAAGCGGCGATGTGGTCGCAGCGAATCCGAAGATTTTGAAATTGTTGTTACGGCATATTAAAAAATAAGATTGCTGATTGCATTGTAATGCTGTCATTCTCTACTGTCATCCCCGAATGCTTTTTTCGGCAGGGCCTACGCATGAAAATTTTCTTTGACAGAAATGTAGGGTGGATTAGGCGTTTTTTGCCGTAATCCACCAAATAAAAAGCGGCCATTTTCTTATTTGGTGGATTACGACGCAAAAAACGCGTCGTGCCACCCTACATGTCACAAAAATTCTTTCATGCGTAGACCCTACTGACGACGCGCTACGCGCACCCATTACGGCCGCTCATCCACCGCTTCTTTCGACGGCGGCAACAAACTTTGTCGATTCACACCCAATGCAAGAGACAATGATCCCGCAACATAAATGGATGAATACGTCCCCACCACAATACCGATGATCAATGCTAACGCAAACCCATGCAACATAGCGCCACCTAGAAAATAAAGCGCTAACACCACCAACAAAGTTAACACCGATGTCATGATCGTACGAGAAAGGGTTTGATTGGTTGCTTGATTAATCACCTCAATGGGCGTGGCTTTACGCAATTTACGAAAATTTTCGCGAATACGATCAAAAATAACGATCGTATCATTCAACGAATAACCAATCACCGTCAGCACCGCAGCAAGCACGATCAAATTAAATTCCAAATGAAAAAAAGAAAAAATACCTAAAATTAAAATGGGATCATGGATCAATGCTACCGTAGAGCCAATCGAAAAACGAAAATCAAAACGCAGCGCGATGTAGATCATGGTGCCTAATAAAGCAATCACAATGGCTAACGCACCCTTAGTCGCCAATTCCTGTCCGACTTGTGGACCAATAATATCGACTTGTTGCACTTTAGCATCCGGCAATAATTGCATGACGCGCGTTTCCGTGGTGTTTTTGGCGGATTCATTATTTCCTTCTTTACCCGGCGCTAAACTGACTAACACATCACGCGAGGTGCCATAGCTAATGACGGTTGCTTCTTTGAAACCGCCATTTTCAAGCGTGCTACGAATTTGATTGAGGTCAGCTTCTTTCGGAAAAGTGAGATGAATCTGGGTACCGCCTGTAAAATCCAATCCCCAATTTAAGCCGTTGACAGCCAGCGAAATCAATGACAAAGCAAATAAAATAATGGACAACACGGCAGCGAAACGACGCTGCGCCATAAAATCAATCTGCGTATTTTGTTTAAAAAATTCCATGGTGTTTTCGTTCCTCTCTTGTAGGGGGCGGACACAAGGGTCCGCCCAGCGGCATATTTATTTATATTCCGATCGAAATTTTCTTTACCGGCTTGGCGCCATATAATGCATTTACAATCGCACGCGTGCCTGTAATTGCCGTAAACATCGACGTGATCAAACCAACTGTCAGCGTGACAGCAAAATTTTTCACGGTGCCAGAACCCAAACTAAATAAAACGATGGCAACAATTAAGGTAGTGAGGTTGGCATCGACAATCGTCATAAATGCTCGATCATAACCAGCATGAATACTCGCTTGGATACCCATGCCATTGCGCAATTCTTCGCGAATACGCTCAAAAATTAATACGTTCGCATCGACAGCCATACCCATGGTGAGCACGATCCCTGCAATGCCAGGTAAGGTAATCGTGGCACCCAACAAAGAGAGAATGGCGAGGATCAAGATGACGTTCATCCCTAATGCAAGATCAGCGATCATTCCCATCACGCCGTAATAAAGCGCCATGAAAACGACTACTAACACAAAACCCACTCCAACCGACATGACACCCATGTGAATATTTTGTTTACCTAAACTGGGGCCAACTTGTCGCTCTTCGATAATCGTGACGGGCGCAGGCAATGCCCCTGCACGCAACAACAGAGCCAGTGTGCGTGCTTCATCCCCACTCGTTAAGCCCGTAATTTGAAAACTGTTGCCTAATGCGCTTTGAATGGTGGCAACACTAATCACTTTACGTTCTGTTTTGTAGTTAATGACGCGCTGACCCTTCACGTCTTTTGTTTCAGAATGCACTTCGACATACAGCACCGCCATCGGCTTGCCAATATTTTCTGCGGTGGTTTTTGTGAAGAGTCCTTCACCACCACCCCCTAAGCGCACATTCACAGAAGCTCGACCATCATCGCCCATGCCGGAGACGGCACTGGTGATCGATGAACCGCGTAAAATAATTTGGTTCTTTAATAAAACGGAACGGCCCTCATAATTATAGGACTTGGCTTCCAGAGGTGGAATTCCACTGGGATCATGCTCGGTATCCACCATATGGAATTCGAGTGTTGCCGTTTTACCTAAAATATTTTTGGCTTGGGCCGTATCTTGAATACCAGGCAATTCAACCATCACACGCGTTGCGCCTTGTTGCTGCACCACCGCTTCCGATACTCCTAATTCATTGACGCGATTACGCAATGTATTCATCGCTTGCTCGAGCGTATCTTGACGAGCTTGCTGCAAAGCCAGCGGTGATAAGATACCTTGCAAATTAGTCGTTCTAGTATCTTTGGTCCAAACAAATTCGGGGAAATGTTGGTTTAAATAATTTGCTGCATCATCTCGCGCCTCAGGCGTGCGGAATTGAATCGTCATGCCATTGGCACCGTTACGCGTCATCCCAGCATAGCGAATGCGCTGATTACGCAATTCTTGCCCCATGCTATTTAAGTCACCTTCCATGCGCTGCTTGGTGACAGAATCGACATCCACTTGTAATAAAAAGTGGACACCCCCGCGTAAATCTAAGCCCAACTTCATTGGCATTGCACCAATCGCACGTAACCAATGCGGTGTAGCAGGTGCTAAATTCAATGCCACCAAATAATTCTCACCCAAGGTAGCTTGGATAAGTTCTTTTGCTTTAAGTTGGATATCAGTTGAAGCAAAGCGAATGAGTACGCTGCGATTTTCGACTTGCACTTGCTTATAAGGTAAGTGTGCATTTTCTAAAGCGCGCGACACATTATTTATTGCTGTTTGATCCAGATCAAACGCGGCGCTTGCTGGTGAAATTTGTACGGAAGGATCTTCGACATACAAATTAGGCAACGCATAAAGAAATCCCAGCAATACGACAACCACAACTAATACATTTTTCCACCACGGGAAACGATTCAGCACCATAGTTTTCTTCCATGTAGCAATTCAATTATTTTATTAAATCGATTTGAGTGTGCCTTTTGGCAAAGCGCTAACGATTGAGGATTTCTGTAAAGTGATCTCAACATTGTCTGCCAAAGCCAACACCACATAACTATCGGAAACTTTCGTGATTGTTCCTAATATACCGCCCGCTGTGACGACTTCATCACCTTTATTGAGTGAACCCAATAAATCCCGTTGTTCTTTGGCGCGTTTGGTTTGCGGACGCCAGATAGCGAAATACATAAAGAAAACCAAAATACCCATCATAATGAAGAATGAATATCCTCCTTGCTGGGCAGAAGCGGGAGCAGCTGCTGCGGTATCAGCATAGGCATTTGAAATAAAGAAACTGGATAGGGTGTTAAGTAGTTGCATGTTGGGGGTCCTTTAAAAAGTAACTTTTTATTTGTTGAATTGTGTGGTTAGTCTGGTGGGCTAAGCGCAGCGTGCCCACCAGACTAACCCGCACAGCAGCTTATAAATGGTGGCTTAATTTACCCTGATTAAGCCCAATTGACAATTGATTTACCGAGCCTCTCCTGACGAAACTTTATACTTTCCAGGAGCTTACTATTTTAATAAAAATACCCACCTAATCCCTTGTATTCTCAGGCTTAATGGGGTAAAATCGCGAAAATTTATAAAGCTAGGCAACGGACGCTTAAGCATAAAAAATAAAGCAGCAGGATGCGCTGAGATACTAACCCAAAAACGATTTTAATGAGGGTCAGCATGCTCGACATCGACAGAGATTATGATCAGGATCAGCTACATGATCCAACCAATGAGCCTCTTAACCCAGGCCCGCGAGCCCATTCTCCCTCTATTCCACCCGGCAGCAATCGACACAATGAAAAGCCTGATACACCTTCCTATCCCATTAACCCAGTCGATCTCAATAATTACGGTACGCGCCTGGCTGAAGTGGGTCGATTTATCGGCGCCCCTGCACGAGCAGCTTATGATACCCATGCCGAAAAAAATACTAAATCAGACGATCTTGCTCCGACGGGTGAAGTCAATAATCAAATTGAAATAGGATTAATTACCTTTAATGCTGGTGGCTTAGCTTTAGGATTTATCTTTCATGTGTTGCTTGCCTATAAGCTCAAAAATAAAAACAATAAGCCCACCAACCCTATTAAAAGATGGTTCTTTGATCGTTTGCCCGAGTATGAAAACCATCAATCGGTCAATCCGCTTTATCGCAACTTTAAAACGCTAGCCTGTGTAGGAGCGGCATTTGGGGCTTCCCTAGCTTTTTTTTTACCCGTCTCAGATGGCGCCAAAAAATTCTTCTCAGCCATCTGCGCTGACATTGCCGCTATTGTTCTAGGCTTGTTTGCCATCCCTTATTGGCTAATACGCCAAGAAATATTTAAGGTCGATCCGAATAAAGAAACCCGAAATGGCAACCACATCACCGGCTTAGAAGGATGGTCTAAGTACGGCAAGACCTTATTAGTATTTGGCATGGCGCTTGGGCAATTCTTAGGGATTTCCATTGCTCTTTTACTTCGCGCTTCTACGGGCGCTGCTAAAGTAGCCTCAATCTTATGGAGTGGAATGGCAGGTGTAGGCTTATTTGTCATTGGCCTTGTTCTTATCCCTATCATCAACAAATACACCAACCGTTCACTCACCATCACCAAACCAGATAAAGATAAATTTCGCAACAATTATATACGCACGGGTATGACGCTAGGGCTTGCGATTGGCGTGCTTCTGGGTGCAATGATTGCAGTTCATGTTTTCCCGATACTTTTTCCTGCCATCTGTCAGGGCCTTCAAACAGATGCTCTTTACTCCATAGGCATGATAGTCGGCGGCGCTCTCTTTAGTATTGCCGGCGGCATCCTGACTGGCGTGAAAGGACATAAAATCAGCTTATATACGCAAACAAAATGGAACATCAGTGGTAATACAGAAAACTCTTGGGATTATGCTACTCGCACCACCTCGATGGTCGGCGCATCCGTTGGCGCACTGATTGGTTTCTTTATCCCTATCCCGGGCGGCTTTCTCATTGGTTCTGCCGTGGGAACGGCTGTCGGCGGCATCGTAGGTTGGTTTGCAGCATTACCCATCATCGCTCTAGCACGCAAATTAAAACCAGATGAAGGCCCTCCCTCGGAACAACTTTCTTGGGCGCAACGTGTTGGATCAGGCGCTAATATCGGAACGGTCATCGGCGGGCTTTTAGGATTAATCGGCGGCGCATTAGGTGGGCCCATCGGCCTGATAGGCGGCGCGATCCTCGGCTCTGCAATCGGAGGAATCATTGGCGCAGCCGTTGCCACCACCCTGGGCAAAGAAGGCATGGGAGTAATAAAACAATTGCCCACAACTGAAGGGGTAGCGGCAATAAAACAATTACCATCCCTTTTATTTTCATCCCAAAAAGAAGAGCCCACTCACAACCTCTCACGTTCCCGCAGCTCGACCAATCGCATTATGAATACCGTCGGCAACCCTGAAAAAAATGCACCCTCTTCTTCCAGCCGCACCGGACGCCCCTCCACAACCTCACATGCTTTTACCCTCAACAATGCTCTTCGTCAGTCAAAAGGAAGCTCCGTCAAGCCCTCGAATATGCCTGTCATTGTCAAACCCGAAACACCCAGAAGACGTTCAGGTGGCTCTTTCTAAAATAACGCTCAAGAAAAAATGCAGGGCGGCAACCTCGAAAGACACTCGGATGGATTAGGTTTAGATTGAAAAAATCAAGTATAAAAATGTAGGGTGGATTAGATGCGCTTTTTGCATCGTAATCCACCAAATCGAAACGAAAGGCAGAGATATAATTGGTGGATTACGATGCAAAAAGCGCATCTAATCCACCCTACGTTTTACGTTTTATTAGGTTTTATCGAGTCTTATCCTGACGACCCGAAAAGGATATACCTCCTGGCGGTGTTGCAATACTGTATGCGCCAGTAGACGAATTAGTAGAGCTAGGTGCATCATTGTTCTCCCTACGCGGCGGGGATAGTAATCGATGAGCCGAGGTTGCAGAAGGAGTTTCGGGTTTTGAGAATATCGGACGAGAGGATGGTGGCACCATAGGAACACGACAATATCTACCGCCACCCGTTGTGACCGCCTGCGTAAGCTGTTCGACACGCGCGTAACCCAGTCCCTGACTGTAGACATCACGAAGACTAACTGCACTCGATGAAGTACTCGTTGTGACATAATGATTTATCTCAGCAAGGCTGGTTATACCTTGTCTATGACATTCTTGTGAAACAGCGCTCCAACCTGTGGCTTCAGCTCGTGTTAAATCACTCGCTTCTTTAATCTGCTTCATTAAATTATCAACACCCTTCGCTAAGTTACAAACCTTTCCGTTGGTAGCAGATGATAATTGGCGCGCAAGTTTCGCAGCATGAACATCTTTTATTGCACGCTCGGGAAGTATCACGTGAATCGTCACACCTAACTCTTTTAATTTTCTCAATTCATCTTGCCACTTGAGTTGAGAGGGAATTTTTTTAGGATCAGAAAAATTATCTAAATCTTCTTCATAACCACAAGCATGCCATGCAGCATCAAAAATAATAAATGCGAGCCGCATACCACCTTGTCGAATATCAACAACAGGAGCTTGCGCATAAAAATCAACTAACCTAGCTAAAGCAACTTCGCCCGCTTCCGCTTTGTCATTCACTGTTTTTTCATCTTTATCAATTTCCCAACCATGAATTGTTTTTTTTATGAGTTCATAATCTGTTGTAAATGGAATGCCTTTACACGCTTCCGTATCAATCAGACGATAAGCGTCCGCAGGTAAAGGATCAGCGGAATATTCCGTATAATCTAACACAGCCATCTGAAGACGAGCGCTCTTTTGCTGTCTGTAATAATCCATGATTTTTTCACATTGCGCTTTAGCTGCTGTCAATTCAGGTTGCATAGAGCCTGTTCTATCACATATCACAGCCACTTGAATATCTCTATCAAACTTACTTTCATGCGCGACACTGCTGCTAGAACTCGGCATTAGAGATGAGGAAGAAGATGTAAAAATGGGCGATAACTTCGATTTTTTCTGTGTGTAATTTGCAAAGGCAATTAATAAATTAAAATCTTCTGATACGCTGAATTTAAGACGATGCGTTACACTCACACTCGGCGAGAAGGATTCTATCGAAACCATCCCAGATGGAAATGGATCCTGTGATACAAATGGATCTTGTAAATCGGTTTCCCCCTGAGCGATTTTGAATGCTTGATTTATTTTTTTGAATAATGTTGCATTCGTTGTCGTCTCCCTTATAAACGCCGTTACCAAAATAATTGGAGTTTGTTTCGTAAAAAAAACAGAATCTTCATCACTTTCCCAACCATTTTCTGATTGTGCTGTTAAAAATTCCGCAAGTAGTTTTAATTTTGCTGCTTTGGTTAGGAAAGCCGTTTCTTTAAATTCCGCCTCTCTTGAAAACATAATTATTAACCTCTCTTTTTAAATTTTATAAGACTATTATATGTATTTCTTAATAAGAAACTTATTTAGAATAAAGAAATATTCTGAAAATGAGTAGCTTAAGATTTACTTAATAGAAAAAATGGAGAAGAGCCAACCCTTTGTAGAGGACAAAAATTTTAGCAATGCCGCGGGCACGGCACGCCATGCCCTGCGGCATTGCTAAAAATTTTTGGGGGAAGCTAGGGGTGCTAAAATTGATTTTAAAAAAAAATTTCTATATATTCACCAGTTGTAAGTAAATCAAACTTTTCAAATAAAAAATAATTTTAGACGAGGCATCCATTGAATAAATTAAATGTATTAAAACTAGCAAGCGTATTAATTTTTTTCATCTCAGCCCCCCTTTTTGCAGAACAAAACATCGCTGCAACCGGTGTTTATCTCGGTGCAGGTATCACCCCTGTCATTTCAACAGGCAACGGCACCGTCGTTGACCCAGGCATTTCTGCTGCATTAGGCTATCGTTTTAATACTTATGTTGCGATTGAAGCGAGTTACACCGGATTTATCAATGCCTTCCTAACCGGACAAATTATCGATTTAAACGCAAAAGCTTTTTTACCGATGACATCTCAATTAAGTGCTTATGGAAAAATAGGCATTGCGTATTTCCGATCAGACGCTGATTTCAACTTTTGGTTTATTCAAGAACATATAACTAAAACTATGGTGACTCCCGAAATAGGAATGGGATTAGACTACAATTTTACTCCCCATTTTGCTGCTGAACTAGGAGTAGCTGCTTTACCGGTTCAATCAAGTCTTTATGTAATTCCTGCGACATTGGGATTGCGTTATACGTTTGGATAATCTCTTTTTGGCTTAGGCGAATGGTGGATTACAACGCATAAAACGCGTTTAATCCACCCTACCTCTTCTACTTTTTATCCTCTTTTTGTTGGCGCTGAGGACTCGAATGAAACATTAACAGTGCCCGCTTTCTTTTCGTTATCGAATAACTTCATATGTGTTGGCCTGGGTTGAGAAGAATAAAGTGAGGTGGTAAGGCTATAGTTTAACTGAGGGAAAAGCTTACTAGGCTCGCTGCCGATCTTCATTTTTTGTTTAGCAGTTGCTATATTTTCAAAAAGCCTTTCGAAATTTTCAACTATGTGTGACTCATTTCTTTGAGCATGCGCATCAATATTATAAAGCCTTCCAGTGGAAGGATCATATTCAATAAGCATGTGATCAAGCTTATCGAAATTAGCTGGATCTTTAACAGTTAATGCAAATATTATTTTGTCGGGAAAATTTTTAGCCGTATTTGCTGGACGCAAAATATAGTTGGAGCTCTCAATATTGCGTTCATCTGGATGTGCACTTCTTTTAATATGAACAGGTAATACTGCATCAGGAATGTTACCTAATCTTTCGCAAAATTCTCTAAATTCTGGAGTATCTAGAGGAGAATCTTTTACTGGCATAACTTTTGTAGCGGATGGAGATGGAGAAGACATAGTTATTATGGTTGCAGTTTTTTTAGCGGTTGCTTCTTGCTCTTTGCGAGCCACTGAATGTTTATTAAATTTCTTAGCTTGTTCATAATAAAATTTCGAATCGTTAAATTCATTCTTAATTTCAAGCTTAGAAGGTGGTGATGAGGTAGGCGCTGGCACCTGTCCTTTCACAACACCTGCTTTAGCAATATCCAACGCATTTTGATTTAAACAATGCCCTTGATATTTAACGATTTTATCGGCATCCAATGCACAAACAAGTAACGTTTCAAAATCTCTAGAAAACTCGGTATAAGAAATAACATGTTGAATGTTTGGGAACTTACCTCGGTTGGTGGTTAAATCAACATAGTTTGCAAAACTTGTTAACGCAACTCCTGCTGGATGCTTTTTGTTTTGAACTTCTTTCTGTATCGCTTCAAATAACTGTTTATCAGCTAGGTGGTGCTCTGCCTGATACGTCTCTGCTTTCGTTAGTGACCCTCTGGAATTCGAAATTATGTCGTTTCCTTCAACCGACCATTTTCTGCCTTTCTTTTCCATTGAGTTTAAGTAAGTGGCTATAAGCGTGAGTTTTTGTTGTTTACTTAATGATTTTGCTTCTTTTAATAGAGCGGCTCGTGCAAACATAAAATGTCCTCTTCTCGTTACTCTTAGTTTATGAGTTATAGTTTTATTTTATTCATTCGCTTTTTTTGGTTTATAAAATACTACAAATTTATCGGATTTTATTGAGTTAACTATTGATAACTCTATTCGCTTTTTTAAATATTAACATTGATAAGCTTAAAATTATCTTAAACGGAGAAAAGATATGTGGTACCAAAAGGAAAATGTCCTCTCTATTACCAAAGCAAAAATGTCCCC
>CAZTDR010000031.1:0-32300 GCA_964612855.1 uncultured Coxiellaceae bacterium | reverse complement strand
GTGGATTACGGTGCGATAAGCGCGCACCTAATCCACCCTACATTTTTTATTAACAAGGACGTATTGCAATGACCACACTCGATTTCCATCTCGGTGACACCGCAAGCTTACTGCGAGAATCCGTACGTGATTTTGCCGCCAGTGAAATTGCGCCTCTCGCCGCTGAGATTGACCGCAACAGTGAATTTCCGCCCTCTCTGTGGAAAAAATTAGGTGAAATGGGCTTACTGGGCATCACGGTCGAAACGGAATACGGTGGTACAGGCTTAGGTTATCTCGAACATGTTATTGCCATGGAAGAAATTAGCCGTGCTTCAGGCTCAGTTGGATTAAGTTACGGCGCTCACTCCAATTTATGTGTTAATCAAATTCGATTAAACGCAACTCACGAACAAAAACAAAAATATTTACCTAAATTATGCAGTGGTGAATATGTGGGTGCGCTTGCGATGAGTGAGGCGAATTCCGGTTCGGATGTCATGAGCATGCAATTGCGTGCTGAACCCAAAGGCGATGATTTTATTTTAAATGGCACCAAAATGTGGATTACCAATGGACACGAAGCCGATGTGTTGGTGGTTTACGCACGGACAGGCAAAGAAAGCAAACATAACATTACTGCTTTTATCGTAGAAAAAAATTTTAAAGGTTATTCCACTGCGCAAAAACTCGATAAATTAGGCATGCGTGGTTCCAGCACGTGTGAATTGATTTTTGAAAATTGTCATGTACCCGCAGAAAATGTTTTAGGGACACTCAATTACGGCACGAAAGTCTTAATGAAAGGGCTAGACATTGAGCGAATTATTTTAGCCGCAGGCCCTGTCGGTTTGATGCAAGCTTGTCTTGACACCGTTTTACCCTATGTCCATGAGCGTAAACAATTCGGCCAATCCATCGGCGAATTTCAACTTATTCAAGCGAAATTAGCTGACATCTATGTCGGCTTATTGTCGGGACGTGCCTTATTGTATTCCGCAGCACGTGCAGCCGATCATGGCCACATTACACGTAAAGATTCCGCGAGTGTTATTTTATATAATTCTGAAAAAGCCACATGGGCTGCTTTACAAGCCATTCAATGTTTGGGCGGCAATGGTTATATCAATGAATATCCCACTGGCAGATTGTTACGCGATGCCAAGTTATATGAAATTGGCGCAGGTACGTCGGAAATCCGACGAATTTTAATCGGGCAAGAATTATTTGCGGAAACAAAATAATGAATACGGCGGTGACAGCACAAACTCAAATCGATCCCAGCAGCGAGGTTTTTAAACGTAATGCGGAAGCGATGCTCCAGCAAGTACAAGATCTCAAACAAAAATTAGCCGGTGCGTATCAAGGAGGCAATGATACGGCGCGGGAACGTCATCGTCAGCACGGTAAATTATTACCACGTGATCGCATCCAGTTATTGCTGGATTCAGGTTCTGATTTTTTAGAATTGTCCGCGTTGGCTGGTAATGAATTATATGATGATGCTTTGCCAGCCGGCGGTATTATTACGGGCGTAGGACGCATACACCAAACAGAATGCATGTTGATCGTGAATGATGCGACTGTCAAAGGGGGTACGTATTATCCCATCACCATTAAAAAACATTTGCGCGCGCAAAAAATTGCACAAGAAAATCGTTTGCCCTGTATTTATTTGGTGGATTCCGGCGGCGCTTTTTTACCGAAACAAGAAGAAGTTTTTCCTGATGTAGACCATTTTGGCCGCATTTTTTTTAATCAAGCTACTATGTCAGCTCAACGTATTCCGCAAATTGCAGCCGTGATGGGTTCGTGCACCGCAGGTGGTGCTTATGTGCCCGCGATGGCAGATGAATCTGTAATGGTACGCAATCAGGCGACCATTTTTCTCGCCGGTCCTCCGTTAGTGAAAGCGGCAACCGGTGAAGTCGTGACGGCGGAAGCATTGGGCGGTGCTGATGTGCATTGCCGAATTTCAGGTGTAGCTGATCATTACGCAAATAATGATGAACATGCTTTGAAAATAGTGCGTACGATTGTGTCGAATCTCAATTATCAGAAAAAAAATCCTTTAGTCATGCGCGAATCACGAGAACCTTTATTCGACCCACAAGAACTCTACGGGATCGTGCCCGCTGATTCCCGCTATCCTTTCGATATCCGAGAAATTATTTTACGAATTGTTGATGCATCGGTATTTGATGAATTCAAAGCACTCTATGGAAAAACCCTCGTCTGCGGTTTCGCCCATTTATATGGCATGCCAGTCGGCATTATTGCCAATAATGGAATTTTATTTTCGGAATCGGCGTTGAAAGCGACCCATTTTATTGAACTCTGTTGTCAGCGCGGTATTCCATTAATTTTTTTGCAAAATATTACGGGCTTCATGGTCGGCAGCAAATCAGAATCCGAAGGAATTGCAAAACATGGCGCTAAATTAGTAAGCGCTGTCGCTTGTGCGAACGTTCCCAAACTCACCGTCATCATTGGCGGCAGTTATGGCGCAGGAAATTATGCGATGTGTGGTCGCGCGTATGATCCGCGTTATCTCTGGTTATGGCCCAATGCAAAAACCGCTGTCATGGGTGGTGAACAAGCAGCGAATGTCTTGGCACAAGTCACGCGTGAAAAAAAAGAACGACAAGGAAAAGCCTGGACACAAGAAGAGGATGATGCATTAAAAGCGCCTATTTTGGCGCAATATGCAGAACAAGCTCATGCTTATTATTCTAGCGCGCGGCTCTGGGATGATGGGGTCATTGATCCCATTGAAACACGGAAAATTCTCGGATTAAGCTTATCATCAACGCTTAACGCGCCTATTTTGCCGACGCAGTTTGGTTTATTTAGAATGTGAGGAATAAAATGTCGTCACTCATTGTCATCACACAACCTCGTGAAGGCGTTTGTTTATTGACTCTCAATCGTCCGGCTAAACGTAATGCGTTAAATGGTGAACTTATTCAAGAATGGACCGAGGTGCTGAAAAAATTAGCGGAAGATAAAACCTTGGGTGTGGTGATGATTGCGGGCAATGGTGAGCATTTTTGTGCAGGTGCCGATATTGCTTGGATGCAAAAAATGGCAGCCAGCACGCTAGTTGAAAATAAAGCGGATGCATTAGGGCTCGCCAAGCTATTGCAGACCATTTACCTTTTTCCAAAACCTGTCATCGGCTTAGTACAGGGTGCTGTGATGGGCGGTGGTCTGGGCGTGATTGCGTGTTGCGACATGGTCGTTGCGGCAAATAATAGCGCATTTTGTTTTTCGGAAGTGAAAATAGGATTAACACCCTCAGTCATTAGCCCTTACGTGGTGCCGATCATGGGCGAGCGTGCTGCCCGATATTATTTTTTGACAGCGGAAAAATTCCCCGCAGAAGTAGCCCAAAAAGTAGGATTAATCCAAAAAATTGTCCCGCTTGAAAAATTACAAGAAGCAGGTTTGCAATGGGCAGAAGATTTATTAAAAAATAGTCCGAATGCGTTATCTGAAGTGAAAAAATTAACGCGTCATACGGTATCATCTGACATCCTAAATATGACAGCAGAACATTTAGCGATGATGCGTATTTCAGCTGAAGCACAGGAAGGAGTGAAAGCGTTTCTAGAAAAGCGATTACCGCGTTGGCATTAAATTCGTCATCTCGAATGCTTTTATCGGGGATGACAACACTATTAACGTAGCCCTAAAGAGACCCCCATGCCTTTCCCCAAAACAGTAAAACTCGTTGAAGTCAGTCCCCGCGATGGATTACAAAACGAAAAAACCATCCTAGAAACCTCAACCAAAATCGAATTCATTAATCAATTATCCAACACGGGCTTATCCGTTATCGAAGTCACCAGTTTTGTTTCACCCAAATGGATTCCACAATTAGCAGATCATCAAGCCGTCTACCAAGGTATTCATCGGCACCCTGGCGTTCATTATCCTGTTCTCGTTCCCAATCTAAAAGGTTTTGAAAACGCGTTGGCAGTGGGCGTCAACGAAATTGCTGTTTTTACCACGCCTTCGGAAACGTTTAGCCAACGTAACACGAATGTTTCAGTCAGTGACAGTTTGCATAATATCAAAGAGGTCATTCAAGCAGCAAAAGCACATCACATTTCTGTTCGTGGTTATTTATCTTGCGTCTTAGGCTGTCCTTACGAAGGTGAGATGGCACCCGAAATGGTTTTAACGTTAACAGAAAAATTAATTGAATGGGGATGTTATGAAATTTCTTTAGGCGATACCATTGGTGTAGGCACACCCGGAAAAACAGCTATTTTATTACAAACCATTTTACAAAAAATACCGCCTGAAAAAATCGCCGTCCATTTCCATGATACGTATGGCCAAGCGCTCGCTAATATTTATGTAGCATTAGAGCAGGGTATTAATGTGATCGATAGTTCTGTTGCAGGATTAGGCGGTTGTCCTTATGCGAATGGCGCAAGTGGCAACGTCGCAAGTGAAGATGTGTTGTATATGTTAAATGGCCTAGGAATTGAAACCGGTGTTGATTTAACAAAGTTAATTACGGTGGGTGAGTTTATTACGCACGCATTGGGAAAAGCATCACGATCGAAAGTGGGCATGGCCTATAGCAAAACTTAACTATTCCGTCCGTCCTCTTTCCGTCATCCCCGATAAAGCATTCGGGGATGACTGAGGGATCAATCTAACGACTACTCGATCGAGGTCGCGAGGATGACGCTAAGTCAACAAGCGGCAGATCTAATGCTGAAAAGGACAACGACGAGTGATGTTGTCGATCACGGTGACGCTGTCTAGCTGCCATTCTTCGCTGCCGTCGTGGTTTAGGTTTCACTCTCTCGAGAGAGACCCCAACTTCATTTTCCAATACAGAGGCAGTCGATGCTCTGACGGCGGGCGGTTTAGGCGGAAAAAAGCGATGGCTGCTTGCTGCACTCACCGCATTATCTGTTTTTTCTTCTTCTATCATGCGTTTTTCTCGCTTAAAGTTATCTTGACGAGTCAGAGAGTCCCCATCTAATAATAATTGAATGCCTCCCCCAATCAGTCCAGCGCCAACGCTAGCGGCAATGGCAACGGGAGAGTCACCCAGGTAGGCAGCGGCTGAGAGATAACCTGATAAAGATGCAACTGTTGCGGTAATCACGGTGCAGGAATCAAGAAGATATTTCCACTTACCGAATTCGGAATCATTATCACAATAGGATGAACAATCGGGTTTCAGTTTTTCTAAACAAGAGGAAGTTGAAGAACTATCTTTATCTCCTTCCCCTCTTTTTCGCGCACTTTCTTTTTTATTGTGAGCAGCACCTACTGTCATTACCAAAGAAACTCCATCACTTGCCATTGTTCCAAGCGAGGATAGAATTGTTGAAAGTACTTTTCCCATGGAGCCACAGAACAACCATTGTTCGGAAAGATCATTAAATTTTTGACTGACATAAAACGTATTAAACGAATTTAAGACTAAGCTAACAAAAATTTTGAAACGTTCCCACGGCGTGGTATCTTGCCAACCTTTTCTCAGGGTCAGCTCTGCATAATCGGTCTCGTCTTTTTTATAAAATAATTTTTCTGGATAGGAAAAAATCTTTTCGCCTTGGGCGTTAAATAAAAATCCATCTTTCGCGGTGAGTGGAAGTTCTAGTGTGGTTGAATCATACAGTTTAACAGGAGCCGAACTATCGAAAAGTGTTTGTTCCGAGGTAAAAAGCCGCGCTTCCAGAAAAAGTTTAGGATAATATTCTTTATCTGCAGGCACGGTATAACGAGAAAAAACCTTAAGATTAGCGTACATTAATAAGAAAATGAAAAAATTAATAAAGACAGCGGTTGTTGGCTGGTTTTTTGCATCCTTACAATTATTATCAAAAGCAAGCGCATTTAGTGTATTTAAGAAACCAATTAAAGCGGTACCATTGATGATGCTATTAGTTGCTATGCCATAACCGTAAATGCCATTAATAACATCAATGAGTGCTGGGTAACTCGATTTGGTTTTGCTTTTTTCTTTATACGATTCACCTAAACCTTTTTCTTCCGATTTTTTTTCGTCGTTACTGTCTGGATCTTCTGAGGGGAGTAGGGGTTGTCGCAAATCGGATGGCAAAGATAAATCCGGTTTTGATTTCGCTCTTCCCGACAGTTCTTGGAGTAAATTACGTTGCACAGTGCTGACTGAATCTTTTGCCTCCTCTGAACGTAAAACGGGTAAACCGCGTCCTACCAGATTCACGGTGGCGGTAGCAATAAAACCCAGCCCCCCAAAAATCGTGGTCAGCATCGTACCTAAGTCGCTATGACTGATATCTTTTTCGGATAGAGTATCTAAATAGGTTAGAAAATTATAAATAGAAAAAATTGCGCCGCCGCCTTTACTCAAGGCCATTAATAGGATTAGCAATACATTTAAAGGGAAATCGAGTTTTTGTTTGGCTCGCGTGAGAGCATTTATCGTTTTTTTAACTATATTATCTTCGCTCTTTTTCAGTTCGCTTAAGTTTTGTAAAAAGACGACAGCTTCTTCTTTACTGAGTTCTTTAAGAAAGAGGCGAGCTTCATCGGATCGTAGTTCATCCAAGAGTTCTGGATTGTTATCTGCTAATTTTGTTAATTCGGCAAAAAGGACTTCATCAATGGGTCTAGTTTGAGACATAGGATAGGCTTCTTCTACTCGTTTTGATTGTGCGCGTATTCTATGACTTAGAGCAAAATTTGGCAAGGTTACTTTTTATACAAAATATCGAGGTATTATCAAGTAGTTAAAACAGGCTTTTCGGCGCTCACCATTAAAACGGTATTTGTAGGGGCATGGCGTGCCATGCCCGGCGGCGTCAACGAGATAGGCAGCACGGGCACGGCACGCCGTGCCCCTACAAAAACAGATTTACGCAACAACGCCCAGAATTTCCTGAGGATGGCCTTGTTGAACGGTTTCGATCATTTTGTGTTCCGGCTTGTTAAGCAAATTTCGCCAGACTTCCAATACATAGTGGGCTGCTAATTCTTCCGTAAATAACATCCCACCATCAGGAGAATCATAATAATGTTTTGCCAACCACGGGGTATGGGATCGCGCATACGAATAGCCGCCCAGTGCTAGCAATCGCTCTTGGAGGCCCATCAAAGAATAAATTGTGTTACCCCAAATAATTTCTCTCACACTGTAATCATTTTTCCCCATCTTATGATATACCGTGACTAAATCTGCAACAGGCACCCACCAACTATGGGGACGTACTAACCATTGATTTTTTTCCACCGCAATTAAGAAATCTAAATTGCGCTCACTTGCCAGGTGCGCAGCTTGCCAATTACCCTGAAAATCTTCTGCGGAAATTTTATGAATAAAAGCGCCATGAAAAATTTGATCGATAGTTTGGTGGACGGCGCAGCCTAATAGAAAAGCGACTAAGGGCGGATTTTGCTGTTCGGGGTAGGGATATTTTTCTTGCAGATAGTTAATTAAAGCATTAATAAACAGTTCACGATGTGAGTCAAAACCGTAACGTGTGCCTTGAATATAGCCTGTGTCTGGATAAGTTGATCCCACTAAATAAGCATCTTTGTTATGTTGAATGAGATTTTTGAGTTGAGGATCCGTTAATTTCGCGGCGGTTTCTTCTGCAATAAACATATGCGTGATGCTGCCTGCGGCCTCAGCAAGCGGAGACAGTAACAGTAAGGTCAACATAAAAAGTAATCGTAAGTCCATTTTTATTACTTCCTGGAGTGTGTAGAATACAAAATATTATTTGTCATCCCCGATAAAAGCATTCGGGGATGACGTGAATGCAAATTTCTCAGGGAGAGAACATCCATGACATATCCTATTTCACACTTCATCAATGGCCAACTCCTTTCGTCAACCGGACGCTCTTTGGATGTTTATAATCCTGCAACAGGTGAAATCGTCGGACAAGTAAGTATAGCGGATCAACATATCGTAAACCAAGCTGTAGCGGCTGCAAAAGCAGCATTTCCCACCTGGTCTGCAACAACACCCTTAAAACGTGCGCGTATTTTATTTAAATTTAAAGCGCTTTTAGAGCAGCATCTCGATGAGTTGGCGCAGTTAGTTACGCAAGAACATGGAAAAACATTAACCGATGCACGCGGCTCGGTGCAGCGCGGTATTGATGTGGTGGAATTTGCTTGTGGCATACCCGATCATTTAAAAGGAACGTATAGCGAAGAAGTAGGAACGGATATTGATAGTTATTCACTTCGTCAACCACTGGGTGTGTGCTTGGGTATTACGCCCTTTAATTTTCCGGCTATGATTGCGTTGTGGATGTTTCCCTTAAGCATCGGCTGCGGCAATACTTTTATTTTAAAACCCTCAGAAAAAGATCCCTCTTGTGCACTACGTTTAGCAGAATTAGCGAAACAAGCTGGCGTGCCAGATGGTGTATTGAATGTGGTACAAGGCGATAAAGAAGCCGTCGATTTATTATTAAATCATCCCGATATCAAAGCAGTAAGTTTTGTTGGATCAACCGGTGTTGCTGAACATGTGTATCGCACGGCAACGTCACTCGGCAAGCGGGTACAAGCATTTGGCGGTGCAAAAAATCATTGTGTGGTGATGCCGGATGCAGATATAGATCAAGCGGTCGATGCCATTGTCGGTGCAGCGTATGGATCAGCGGGTGAACGTTGTATGGCCATTTCTGTCGTTGTTGCGGTGGGTGATGTGCTAGGGGATGCGCTTGTCGCTAAAATTAAACCGCGAGTGGAAGCATTAAAAATGGGTGCCGGTAACAAACCGGATGTCGAAATGGGACCTTTAGTTACCTATGCACATCGGGAGCGCGTGAAATCTTACATCGATTTAGGCGTTCAAGAAGGAGCAGAGTTAGTGGTTGATGGCCGCAATTATCATCCCGCTGACAAGAAAAAAGGGTTTTATCTCGGCGGTTCTTTATTTGATAAAGTGAAACCGCATATGCGCATTTATCGTGAAGAAATTTTTGGTCCCGTGTTAATTATTTTACGCGCAGCGGATTTGGACGCTGCATTGACATTGGTAAATGAACATGAATACGGTAACGGCACTGCGATTTTTACCCGCGATGGTTTAACCGCACGAACCTTCGCGCATCAAGTGCAAGCAGGCATGGTCGGCATTAATATTCCGATTCCGGTTCCCGTTGCTTATCACAGTTTCGGCGGTTGGAAGCGTTCTTTGTTTGGTGATATAGCAATGCATGGTTTAGAAGGCGTACGTTTTTATACGAAATTAAAAACGGTAACGCAGCGTTGGTTTAAAAGTTCCACAGGTTCTGATTTTAATATTCCAACACATTAACCAGAACGAAAAGGATTTTTAATATGACACACATTACTTTTATTGGCCTTGGACACATGGGCAACCCCATGGCGAAAAATTTATTAAAAGCGGGTTTGTCCGTCACCGTCTTTGATATTTCAGTCACCGCAATGGAAGTATTGGCGAAAGCGGGAGCGAAGTTTGCATCGTCTGTCGCAGAAGCAGTGCAATCTGCCGATGTGGTCATTACCATGCTCCAATCGGGTGAACAGGTAGAAGGTGTCTGTTTGGGAGAGCAGGGTTTATTTGCCCATGTGAAAAAAAATTCTTTCTATATCGACTGCTCATCTATTGATATGACAACCACTCGTTCATTGCATGAAAAAGCAAAAGCGGCGGGCATTCATATGCTAGATGCGCCCGTGTCAGGTGGGGTTGCGGGGGCACAAGCCGGTACGTTGACCTTCATGGTGGGCGGGACGGAGGAACATTTCAATCAAGGGAAAATTTGGTTTGAAAAAATGGGGAAAAAGATCGTGCATGCGGGGGCGGCAGGAACAGGTCAAGCAGCAAAAATTTGTAATAATTTAATTTTAGGCATTTCCATGATTGCGGTCAGCGAAGCATTTATGCTGGCAGAAAAGCTGGGACTGGATGCGAAAAAATTTTTTGAAATTAGTTCGAATGCCTCAGGCCAATGTTGGTCGATGACGAGTTATTGCCCTGTACCTGGATTAGTTGAGAAGGCGCCTTCCAATAATGCCTATCAGCCTGGGTTTACAGCAAAAATGATGTTGAAGGATTTGAACTTAGGTCAACAGGCCGCAGACAGTAGCCAAGCAGCAGTTCCGCTAGGCGCTGTGGCTGCAGAGCTTTATACGTTGTTTGTAAATCAAGGCAATGGAGATTTAGATTTTTCTGGAATTATTAAATTATTTGCATAGATTCAAACCAACCGAAAACGCACTTTTTTGCGGACAGTTGGTTTTTAAACTGAAGTATAAAAATGTAGGGCGGATTAGATGCGCTTTTCGCATCGTAATCCACCAAATCGAAACAAAGGCAAAGTAATAATTTGTGGATTACGATGCGAAAAGCGCATCTAATCCACCCCTACATTAAAAACAAAAGTTTTTATCTAACGCTTGTCGCGCGATAATCACCCGCATGATCTCATTCGTTCCTTCTAAAATTTGATGTACCCGCAAATCTCGCACATAACGTTCAATGGGATAGTCCATCATATACCCATAACCACCAAAAATTTGTAACGCACTATTGCAGATATCAAAACAATTATCGGTTGCTAAGCGCTTTGCCATCGCACAATGCATGGGAGATAGTGCATCTTTATTATCTAATGTGGAGGCGGCGCGATGTGTTAATAAACGTGCGGATTCATAAGCCGTCAACATATCTGCAAATTTAAATTGTAATGCTTCAAATTCAGCGAGTTTTTTATTGAATTGCTGCCGCTCATGCAAATGTTGGTGAGCGAGGGCCAGGCATTTTTTTGCACCGCCCAGTGAGCAAGCAGCAATATTAATGCGCCCACCATTTAAAGCGGATAAGGCAATATTAAATCCTTGGCCTTCAATGCCAATTAATTGGGAGGCAGGGACACGGCAATTTTCAAAAAATACCATGGCAGTAGGTTGACTATGCCAACCTAATTTAGCTTCTTTCTTACCGAAACTTAATCCCGGTGTGTCTTTTTCTATAAGCAGACAACTGATGCCTTTAGGCCCTGCTTCGCCAGTGCGTACCATACACGCATAGACATCACTGACTGAACCCCCGGAAATAAAAGCTTTTGCTCCATTGATAATGTAATCATTGCCATCACGCACCGCGGTTGATTTTAAAGAAGCTGCATCAGACCCAGAACCGGGTTCCGTTAAACAATAACTGCTAAAAGTTTCTAAGGTTGCTAATTTCGGAAGCCAGGTTTGGCGCAAAGTATCATTACCATAATTGTCGATTAACCCCGCCACCATGTTGTGAATAGAAAGATAAGCCGCAGTAGAAGGACAAGCTGTTGCCAATTCTTCAAAAATTAGCGCACTATCTAAGCGACTGAGACCTGTGCCACCGACATCCTCACGAATACAAATGGCAGCGAAACCTAATTTCGCTGCTTTTTTTAAGGTATCGACGGGGAAAATATGTTTTTCATCCCATTCTTTGGCCCAAGGCGCCATTTCATGATCGGCGAATTCACGCGCAAGCGTTTGAAACGAACGTTGGTCATCCGTTAAATTAAAATCCATTTTATTTGTTCCCTGTGCGTTTTAAATAATTTTTTCTTGCGCAAATAAATCGGCGATTGTTTCTCGCGCGCGAATCAAATGTACATGCTGGCCATCGACCATCACTTCAGCCGCACGCGGACGAGAATTATAATTGGAGCTCATACTAAAACCATAGGCACCCGCCGAATGAATTGCCAACAAGTCACCAGTTTCAATGGCTAATTGCCGTTGTTTACCGAGAAAATCAGCGGATTCACAAACGGGGCCCACCACATCATATAATTGAGACGCAATATTTTTGGGGGTCACCGGCGTTATATCATGCCAAGCCTGATATAATGCTGGCCGCAATAAGTCATTCATCGCTGCATCGACAATAGCAAAATTTCTATGCTCAGTCGGTTTTAAAAATTCAACGTTCGTTAATAAAATGCCCGTGTTAGCAACAATCGCCCGCCCCGGTTCTAAAACAACTTCTAAGGGACAATGGCGCAGCTTTTCCATCAGTGTGGCCGCATAATCTGAAATAGAAGGCGGTGTTTCATCACGATAACTCACACCCAATCCACCGCCTATATTAATATGCTCCAATTCAATCCCTTGCGCTGTGACGTGTTGAATGAGTTCCAATAATCGATCGATAGCTTCTGAAAAAGGGCTCAGTTCAGTCAATTGAGAACCAATATGGTTACCAATACCGATCAATTTTAAATTCGAAAGCTGTTGTATTTTTGCAATAACGCGCAAGGCATCGGCGTGGGCAATACCAAATTTATTTTCATTAAGACCGGTTGCAATGTAAGGATGGGTGCGCGCATCGATATTAGGATTGATCCGTAAACCAATCGGCGCGATCGTGTTGTGTTGTTTTGCGATAGCATTGAGACGTTCGAGTTCGGGTTCTGATTCGACATTAAAACAATGAATGCCCACACTGAGTGCCCGGCTAATTTCATGCGGTTTTTTTCCCACACCGGAAAAGACGATTTTTCCGGGATCCCCATTTGCGGCTAATACTCTTTCTAATTCACCGAGTGAGACGATGTCAAATCCCGAACCTTGCTTGGCAAATAAATTTAAAATGGCTAAATTGGAGTTAGCTTTGACTGCGTAGCAAATGCGATGAGCATGATTGGCAAATGCGTCATTAAAATTTTGCCAATTCTGCAGTAACATTTTTTTAGAATAAACATAGCAGGGCGTACCGTATTGTTTTGCGATATCCAGTAAACTGACTTCTTCTGCATAAAGCGTGTTGTGCTGATAGTGAAAAGGTTGCATAAATTACCCTATGGGGCATAATTTCCCCATGAACAAAAAATTAATCATTGAATTGCATAGCGTACATCTTTGGCGCACCTCTGTGCCAGATTTACTTGCTGAAATTCCCAATTTTTTTAACTTGCTCAATAAGACAGAAAAAGAACGGGCTAAGCGTTTTCATTTCGTCGACCATCAACATCGTTATGTGATTGCCCATGCGGTTTTGCGACATATTTTGACTTTATATACAGGCGTTCCAGCGGGTGAAATTGAATTTAGCGTAGGTGAGCGTGGAAAACCCTATTTAAAAGAGAATGCATTGAATTTACAGTTTAACCTCTCGCATTCCCATGATTGGGTTGTTTATGCCCTCACCTTGCAAAAAGAAGTGGGGGTTGATATTGAAAAAATGGAGCCTACTTTTAACGAAGGGGTGGCTAAACGATTTTTTAGCGCGTCAGAATATACCGCATTGATGGCATTACCTAGCTCAGAAAGAATGTCTGCTTTTTATCGCATCTGGGCGGGAAAAGAAGCCATTATTAAAGCGTTGGGCGAAGGATTATATGCTCCCCTTGCTGATTTTTCATTAGATTTTAGGCAGGAAACCCAGCGTATAGCGCTGACACACCAAACTAAAACGCATCATTTTTTTGTAAATTATTTTCTGACCCACCCCACCTATCAATCAGCCGTTGCAACAGAAACAGAAGTGAATAAATGGCTTAATTGGGAATGGACAACAAAAGGTCCCTTTGCATTGTAGGGGCACGGCGCGCCGTACTACTGTCCGGTAAATCGGTATTAAATTTTCACAGCCGGTCTCTAGCCACGTCGTCCCGCAGCTTGTCCGGCATTGTTGCGTAATTCGAATAAAGATATTTTGTAGGGTGGATTAGACGCGTTTTTTGCGTCGTAATCCACCTTTTCAGCGGCAGATTGGTGGATTACGGTGCAAAAAACGCACCTAATCCACCCTACATTTTTTATTAGAACCGGTTGTAAAATTTAATACCGATTTACCGGACAGCAGTGCGGCACGCCGTGCCCCTACTAAAAGATTACAGTCGATTGACAATCTCCTCTTTGCTCTGAGCTGGCTCAACTTCTTTCAAATCAAACAACCGATTTAATTTTTCTTTTTCTTCTTTCGAAACAATTGATAACGGTGCCTCATTTAATGCATGAGCAAGCCGCAAATCTTCTGCCGTAGGAGGAGTAGCCGTTACGTGGCGAATGGTTTGAGTCATCCAGGATACGAATGAGGCAGGCGCCCTAACAACAGGTTTAACCAGGGAAGTGCAAGATTGCATTATCATGGCATTAATACAGGTACGTCCTTTTTTTAAAACCCATAAAGCCATCATCATAAACAGGCGATTTTGAGGGGAGGCAAGATTAAATAAAAGATTGATATCCAAATAATTGGAGCTAAGGAAAGCGGCCATTCGTAAAGCCGCAAATAAAACACCCGTCTTAGCCGCACTCGAGGCGAATAAATTAATACCGGTATTGACCACACGTTCAAGTTGTTGGTTATTGAATTTGACATTATGTTGAGTTCGTTTTAAGTCGCGCTGCCATCGAGTAATATCGTTTTTCATGTCAGCTAATTCTTTATTTTGGCTATCTTCTGTTTTTTGAGAAGCCAGTCGAGCTTTCATTTCTGTATTCAGGAAGTCTATTGTGTCCGTAATATATTCAGGCTTTACTTCTAGCATTAATTCAGCGCTTTTATTAAGGTTGGTTAATCGTTGCAATTCTTTATAAAGATCACTATTTTCCGGCGCGCGCACATATTCTTGTTCAATTTGCCACATTTGTAGCGTGGCCGCAGTGAGTCGGGTGTGATAATTTTCTTCGGATGACATTTTTTTGGATTCATCGTCACAACGTTGGTCAATTTGGGTAATAGCGGCGATGCTTGCGGTTCTCTTACTGCTACGACCAAAAAATAAAGATAAAACGGGGGTTGTTGTCAAAAAAGAATCTTGGGCACAAATTTGTGCGTAGCGGTTAGGTAATTCTTTACACCCTTCTTCGAGCGCTCTTGCGGTAGGTAATCTGTCATAAAAGGTGAGAGGCAATTTAGCTTTGGCTTTTTCAGCAGTGCTTTGGATTTTCTTTAATAAATTATCAGAGACTAATCCTTTATTTAGTTCAACATAATTTAACAGAGCAATCAAACCAATAAAGATAGTGGCGGGGTCTAATTTATTTTTTGCATGAATTTCCAGTGTCTTATTAGACAAACGAAACAATTCACTCCACTCTGGAGAGCCGAAATAAGGGAGCGAGGAATAGCTCATCGCATCATATTCTGCTTGAATATCTTCATGAACAAATAGCCAAGCTCCTAACATCACTTCACTCGATTCTTTGCCTAATCGATCAGCCAGCGTTCGCAATAATGCCGTTTCTTCATTACGAGCTGAGTTATTTTTCTCTTTATATTCAGAGGAAAGATTGCGAGCGGATTTGCATAAATCATCAAATGCAGGAGCCTGATAACCTGACATAATGAATTTCCTTATACTTTAAATTTAAGAACCCAACACTTCATCCAAAAAGTTTTTCATGGCCATCCATGATCGTTTTGCAGTCAAATTATTATAAATTAATCCTAAATTAGTATCGTTTGCGTGTGGATTAGTAAAAGCATGCTGCGTATTACTGTAAATATGGAGTTGCCAATCGGCACGTACTTTTGTCATTTCATTTTCAAAAGTCGTGACGAGAGCGGGTGGGACCAATGGATCATCATGCCCATGCAGAACTAATATTTTGGTACGGGTAGGCGTGGGATTTTTGCCGGGAGGCGGGGTCAAATTGCCGTGAAAACTAACAACGCCGCGTACATCGACGTCCGCACGTGCCAAATCCAAAGCACAAAGACCACCAAAACAAAAACCAATGGCGCCTATTTTAGCAGTATTGACATAGTCTAAGCGGGAAACAGTTTCAAGAGCGGCAAGCACTCGACGGCGTAAGAGGTCACGATTATTGAGTAATGGCATCATAAGAGATTGTTTTTCTTCATTGCTTTTGCCAAGCAATCCTTTGCCATACATATCAAGGGCAAAACCAACATAACCTAATTCCGCTAACTCTTCAGCCTTTTGACAAGCAAAGTCATTTCGTCCTGACCAATCATGAGCAACAATGACAGCAGGCTTTTTGACGGGTGCGCTATCGTCATAAGCACAATACCCTTCTAACACAACATCTTGATCGCGATATTCAATTTTTTGAGTCTGTAACATGTCAACTCCATAAGGTGCTTAAATTGCTAAATTGTATAAATTTTTGTATTCTATAGCTATTATTGTTTAGTAACTATATATAGGGAACCTTCATATGGCTAGACCGAGATTTATTCCTGAAAGATTACAGGCTCCTTATTTCAAAGAAATAGTCTCTATTTTGAATGCGGATTCTTCCTTATTAGCTGGCTTGAATGAGCAAGGTAAAAAGCAATTGGAAGCGCTGAAGCAACAATTAAAAAAAACCAACGAAAATAATAAACAAAAAGACGATGAGTTTTATTTGAGATTAGATTTTTCTTTAGCTTGCAAAGAGAAAAAATTAGCTGATTTATTACATTTTCGCCAAGAAGAAAGCCGTCGTACTTGGGTCGATGATGAGGCGCGTTTTAAAGCCATGGAGCAACAAAGAAAACTGATGGCGGAATCACCCAAACAAGCATCCACACCAGAATTAGACAATACGCCGACCTTGACTGAATTGCTTTTAGCGGAAGATAAATTAAAAACAGTGACAGGTGTAGTTCATCGATTAGAAAATGCTGTCATCTTACAATGGCAAAATGCGGTGAAACAAGCTGCTCAAATTGCAGCAGAGACCATCGTGACCCAGTTAGATATCCAATTTGCCAATAGTGCAATTCCTGAGATGTTAGAAGGAAAATTAGCGCAGGATGATCAAGATAAATTTTATGTTCTGCATCAATCCAATCGCGACAGAATGGTCGCAAATGTCTTAGAGGAGTTAAGCACACGAGCAACGCCAGATGAGATGATTGAGCAAGTTCCTGGCTTTTGGGAAGATTTGGTCGAAAAATGTAAAGATCCAGACGACCAAGAAGAAGTGAAACACCATTTTGCGAATGTGGTGGAGCCTGTTTATAAATTAAATGCGGAGCTTGCAATAAGACATCACCTAAACGCTTATTTGGAGCAAGAGCGTCAGTTATATAGCCGCTATCTCATGCCTTGGCAGTCACCTTTTATAAGTGCACCAAGAGAAGAAGAAAGCTTCTTGCAAGATGTTATCAATCAATATGTCATGAGTATTAGCAGTGCCTCTTATACGCGAATGGATTTGAGAGCGGAGCTTTATGCATTACGACGTCAGCGAGAGGAAGAAACCACGCGTTTTCTTAATTTAGCTCAAATACAAATGAAGCCTTCCCCTTATGCAGCACGGCCTATGCGCCATGATGATGAGGAAGAAGCTTCTTATGATCGGTCTTTCTCGTTTAGTGGAAGAAATAGTTAATTTAAAATACGCATTACAAAATGCACCTACGGGTGCATTTTTTTTAGCTCTGGTTTTTAGGCTTTCTCTAGTTGGTTAGCACAAATTTCCGTGTATTTTGTCAGTCTTTCAAAAATGAATGTTTAGTTATAATCATCAGACGTGCAGTCGCATCGGTAATACTACACATCGGGTAGAAAATGTTTGTTCTTTTATTTAAAAAGGTATTTAAATAAATTTCATGGCTTTTTCTGCAGAAATACACGCAAAAATCGTTTATCTATTTTTGGCAACAATAATAAATATCAAGAATGAATATGTATCGCCGCTTAATGGGGCATCAAACAAGAGCTACTCCACATTTTTTAATAAAAGTAATTTGCAACTTATTCTTCGAGAAAATCCCAGAATATATGTAAAAACAAAAAATTATGTTGTATTATACATTTTGTTACTAACTTAAAAGGGAAATTATTATGGTAGTTCGCAAGAAAGTAGCAAAGAAAGCTGGAGCTAAAAAAGCAGGAGCAGGCGCTGCAGCAAAAGCTTTAAAAACCAAAATTGCTTCTATGAAAAAAGAGCATAAAGGTGCTTTAAAGAAAGCTATTGCTAAAGCTTACAAAGAAGGTGTAGCTGATGGTAAAAAATCAGCTAAAAAGCCTGCTAAAAAGCGTAAGGCTAAAGCGAAAGCAAAGAAATAACGTTGCTTTTCTTCGCTATAACCACGCCCTGGAACAGGATGTTTCGGGGCGTGTTGCTTTCCGAATCTAATCTTTTTCCCCCTCATCACTCTCTATCGAAAGGTAAATTCCATGTCACGTTATCGTTGGACTGTTGTTGGAATTGGGTTCCTCGCTATCATTATTAATTATTTAGACCGCTCCGCTATTTCTTATGCGATTACACCGTTAGAAACACTATTTGGTTTTACTAATACGGATTTTGGTATTATCGCAGCTGCGTTTGGTCTGGGTTATTTAGTGATGACCATTGTCGGCGGCGTTATAGTCGATCGTTATGGCGCACGAAAAATTTGGTCGGCTTCTTCGATTGTGTGGTCAGTGGCTTGTGCATTATTAGCGTTATCAACGGGATTTTGGTGGTTTTTTGTTTTTAGATTAGTGTTAGGTATGGCTGAAGGTCCTAACTTTCCTGCTATGACGCGAGCGAATGCAGATTGGTTACCTGTTTCAGAGCGTGTGCGCGCTCTCGCGATTGGTTTGGCAGCCGTGCCTTTTGCTTCGGTCATTGGGGCACCGTTTATTTCACATTTAGTAGCAGTGGTCGGTTGGCGTTGGATGTTTTTTATTTTAGGGATGCTTGGTATTTTTTGGGCGATTATTTGGTACAAGATATTTCATGATTTGCCAGAACAAAGCCCGCATGTTTCTCCCGCTGAATTGCAATACATTAAACAAGAATTAGATGTGACGCCACACACCAGTCATTCATTCGCGACTCAAAAAACTACTTGGCGTTTTATGTTATTCAATCGGGCTTTGCTTACAAATAATTATGCTTTTTTTGCGTTTGGTTATTTATTATTTTTTTCAATTACCTGGTTGCCAGGGTATCTAGAACAAATGTATGGCATCAATGTCAAACAAGTCGGTTGGTTTCTCGTATTGCCGTGGGCAACCGCGACCGTATTATTAATAGCAGGCGGCGTATTGTCGGATTACTTGTGGAAGCGTACGCATAGTCTACGTTTATCACGGTCGAATATTATTTGGGTATGCCAATTGCTTTCTGCGATTTGTTTAATTCCTGTGGTATTTCATCCGTCATTAACGACGGCATTGATTTGTATTTCGTTAGGGGTGGGTTTTGGCATGATGCCGAATGCCGTTTTTTATGCGATCAATACGGATTTAGCGCGCGATCGGGCTGCAACCAGTTTAGGCATTATGGATTGTGCATTTGCACTCGCCGGGATTTTAGCGCCCCTCTTAACAGGCTACCTCTCTACACTCACGGGAAATTTTACTGCTGCATTTTCTCTCTTAATTGGTCTGACATTCAGCTCAGTCATCGCCATCATTTTTTTCCAGCGCCCGGATGCACATAAAAAATAATGCACCACTTGTGTCATGTCAGGGCTAAGAGGGTGGGCAAAGCGTAGCGTGCCCACTCACACACTGGCTCAAAATAAGATACAGGAATTTTCATGAATCTCACTCAGCTTCTCGAATTAACTATCAATCAAAACGCGTCAGACCTACATCTTGTACCCAACATGCCTCCTTTATTACGCATTAACGGTGAATTATTTTCTTATGAAGCATTAGGCATCATTCACCCCACTACGCTTGAAGCAGGGATACGTTCTACTTTGTCTGAAGAACAATTCCAAACATTGCAACTCGACTGGGAGTTAGATTATGTTCTTCAATCCGAAAAATTACGCTTCAGAGTCAATGCTTATCGTCAAACAGCCGGAATCGCTGCCGTATTTCGTTATATTCCCAATACAATATCCACACTCGAGCAATTAGCTGTTCCTCCTATTGTTAAAAATTTATTAGATATACCCAGCGGATTAATTTTAGTAACAGGCGCTACAGGCTCTGGAAAAAGTACGACTCTTGCTGCGATGATAAATCACATCAATACACATCAACGTGCCCATATCATTACCCTCGAAGATCCCATCGAATTTATTCATACCAGCCAAAAAAGCTTAGTGACCCAACGTCAAATTCAGGTAGATACGAAAAGTTTTGCGGGCGCCTTACGCTCAGCAGTGCGCCAAGATCCCAATGTGATCTTAGTGGGAGAAATGCGTGATCTAGAAACGATCCGTCTCGCGCTGACGGCCGCTGAAACCGGTCATTTAGTCATGGCAACTTTGCATACGAGTTCCGCATCACGCACGATCCATCGTATTGTGGATGTATTTCCTGCGGGCGAAAAACACATGGTTCGCCATCTGTTAGCCGAATCTTTACAAGCCGTAATTTGCCAAACACTTGTGCAAAAGCCTGCAGGCGGTAGAATAGCGGCTTTTGAAATTTTACTTGGCACATCGGCCGTGCGAAATTTAATTCGTGAAGATAAGATCGCCCAATTGCAGAGTGTGATGCAGACAGGGCACGCACAAGGAATGTGTACGATGGAACAAGCTTTAAGTCAGATTGGAAATGGCAACTAACGAATACCCGCTTTTGTAGGGGCGGACCCATGTGTCCGCCCAGCGGCCTCTATTTAAAGTGAGGCGGATCCACAGGCCCCCTACAAAAGCCAGGTTTAAATTATCTATTTTTTAGTTTATAAAACTTCAAATAAGGAAACGACATGAATCAACCTACAGGTTTTGTTTTTAAAGAATTACTCATTGCATTCATTGTATTAGCTTCTTTAGGCGCAATTGCTTTCCCCGCTTATCACGATTACATGCGCCGCGATTACTATAAAGAAGTCGTCGAAGCCACCACGCCATTTAAAGTTGCCGTTGATAAGTGCTTCAAAAAATTAAAAACTTTTACTGGATGCCATGCTGGAACGCATTTGATTCCCGCTCCTATTCAAGCTCCCAAAGGTGCTCTCGCAAGTTTGACTGTTATTAACGGTATTATTACAGCCGCTCCTGTCACTCATGACGGTATTTTAGCAACCGACACCTATGTTTTGACGCCAAAAATCGTCAATGATGAATTAACTTGGACACCTTCTGGAAAAGCACTAGAGCGAGGCTATACTGGATAGGTGTAAATCTATTTTTGTAGGGGCACGGCGTTGCCGTGCCCGTGCTGCATATCTCGTTGAATCTGCCGGGCATGGCACGCCATGCCCCTACAAGTGCTGTTTTAGTGAGTTACGCAACAACGCCTACTCTACTAGATAGTATAAGCGCTTGAATTATAGAGCGGAATCGATGGGCTTTAAAAATAAAAATAAGCTTATTAAAAGCAGGTTTCTTTAAGGAAGCCTTAATGATTTCTGAGTAGAGTTAAAGATATAGCAATAAAGATTTTAAGGTAGGAATCTTATGAGTGGTGATAAAACGACGAGTAGAGTGGCAAGAAATACAGTGCGTCCAATACGCAAAAGATTATTAGGCACACCCGGGGCGGATGGTCGCGGTAACTTAATCACTAAGTTATCTTTACCTAAATTAGAGCCTGCACCGCAAGGTAGAGCAAAACGCACCACACGAGTTAAACAACGTGTTGTCGCATGGGGTGCAGATCAAGCGAAGTTTTTAAGCCAGATGTCATCCGATAGCATGGAGTCATTGACTCTTGAAGGATCGACACCTTCTGATTTTCTTTACACGTGGTTTTTCCGTTATCCCCGATTGCTTGCTCATGATATCAATAATCCTGATGGCACAGGTAACGGTGCTACCATTGATTATACAGTGAGTCATAATTGGGCCGCCGCACTCGTATTTGTTTTTGTAGTAGGCGTAACAGCGTACAATATTTATTATGAATATAAGAAACAGAAAAAAATATTTGATAATAATAGCTACGGCCGCGTTTATACTAAATTTGATGCAGACAAAGAAGCGGTAATACATCAAGTTGAAGAGAACATAGCTTTAGAAGCGCTGCAAAAAAACGAGCGTCTTCTGGGCGAAATCTGGGAAGAAAATAAAGAAGAGTTCGAGAAACAGTATGAAAATGTCAGTTTAGTTGACGGTCGACTCAAATTTAAAAAGAAAGAGAATATCAATTCTTATGAAGATGATGCTTTAGCGAAGCAAATCATCGCTATCGTCATTGCTAAAGAGACACAAAAAAGAAAAAATGACGAACTCAATGCGTATTTTGAACAAATTCGGCAGGAGGATGAAAAACTCAAGAAAAAATATCGTTCTGTCAGAATCAATGAAAATAATCAAATTGTATTTGACTATACAGGTGAGTATTCCGAGGAAGAAGAGCCTACGCATGGCTGGTTTCACCGTTTAACAGACTGGTGGAAGCGAAATCCCGTTAATAACAAATTCTTGAGCCCGGTTTTCCAAGGATTATTTATTGCTGCTGCGGTTTACTGGTCTATGTACATCGGTATGGGAACGTTTACCGGTATTTTCAGTGAAGGTATTGCGGGCCTAGGGTGGGCAGCGTTTATTGTGCCTTTTGTATTTACTTTGACATACTGGGGCATTAAAACAGTAAATTATTTTAAAAATAAGCAAAAAGCGCCGCAGAATGTTAACCAAGAATTGGAAGACGAGGAGCAAAAGCAAGCAACGAAAGATGCGGTGGAAATGATTCGCCGTGCGAAAATACGCCAAGTTTTTGATAGCGAGAAAAAAGCATTATTCGAAGCGTTAGGATTAGGAGAAAAAGAGCAACATGAGTGGGATGAGTCTATAAAGGCTAAGCTGAATAAACATTCTCAGCACTCTCACACGTTGAGTACAGAAGTAAATTATTTACAAAGGAATTTAAAAACCAAGACAGCAGCAACGTTTGTATCTACGACAGGCGGAACTGCAGTTTGGTTAGAATATGCTTTTTGGATTTTATCTGACTTTGTATCGGCTTGTGGCAAAGCACTTAGTAGTGTACCGGGATTTAATTTAGTTGCTGGTTCTCTTCTTTTGGGCTTTAGTGTGTTGCGCGGTATTTACAAAGCAGCTAAGAGTTATTTTGACCGCAGTGAAGACAAAGAAAAAGCCAAAAATTTGGAATCTGATGTAGCAGACATTAAAGGAAAAGTCGGAACATTAGAAGGCTTATATAACGCTAGGTTAGCAAGATTTAATGAATTGAAAAAGGCGACAGGTGCTGATTTACCTTGTGATCCCATCAAATTCGGACAAGATCAGTTCTTTAATGACATTAATCGTCGTGGTCCGAAAACAACGAGTTGGCAAAAAATAGGGAGATTGTTGTCACGCGGCGAATTGCGGAAAGCATTTTCTGAAGCCGTAGGTTCAACAAGGGTTCGCCGAGCATTTGCTAACTTTTGGGTGGTGAGCAATGCTTTCACGACAGGCGCATTCTTGGCGAGGCTATTTTTGGTTGCGAATAATGCACCAATAATGCCTTGGGTTGTGGCAACGGGAGCAGGTTTGATGAGCAACCCTGTAACAATAGGGATTGTTGTCGCTGCAGGTTTATTGTGGGCTGGGTTGAAATTATACGAATATCATAGAAATCGTAAAGAAGCGCGTGCAAAACAAATAATAGAAAAATATTCAGAACGCATGGAATGTTTGACACAACAAATTAAATTGTTAGATTTGAGCATACTTGTCATGGAGAAAAAACCGGCAAACAACGCCAAAGCAGCAGAGCAAATTTTGCCTAATGACGATGTGAAAACACCGGAACCACCTGAAAAAACGCCTTCTTGTTTGTCTTCTTTAAAGAGCTTTTTTAATAGACAACCTAGAGGCGGAGATAAATTAGCGAAGCAACCTTTGTTATCCATCGCAAGAGATGAGGTATCAGAAGAAGTTCAAAAACACAATGCAGCGATGTAATGGTAATAATTCATAATGAACTTAAAGGGAGCAAAAGCTCCCTTTTTATTATTAATAAGCAGAAAAAAAGCTGGAAATTGTTATACTTAGAAGATAATTTCACATTGAGTAGTGACTAAGATGGCAATGCCCGATGAAAAAAAAATAGTGAAAAATCAAAACATTCTCGACGAAGAAAAAAGTGGGAGTAGTGGCAGCAGCACCGGCGAAATCCATTTTCGTTATAAAGATGCAATGTCTGTTGAACCACGCGATGATGTCTTGCCGCCGTCTGAAATCAAGCGGTTACTTACCGTTCATAAAGAAATCCATAAAGAGCGTGTGAATAAACAAAAACTAGCGCGTAAAGAACGCAAGGCGTTGAAAGAAGGGCGGGTTGCGCGGGTTGCAGTCAACGGCGTACGGGCAGGACGTGGAGGCGGTGGAGGGGGGCGATACTCACCCTATAAACAACATCCTATCACGCAAAAAGCGCAATTTAGTGGGATGGATAAACAAGTCATTGGTTTGCCGAGTGAAAATCAAGCACAAACCAATGAAGAATTACGGGATGCATTGGAAAATCGACTACAAAACCGTAATGAATTGCGTCATCAAAATACGCCGAAATTTAATCCTAAGCCTAGACCTTATTAATTAATCGGTACGGTGCGTTTCTTTACATTGTAATTAACCAAATTTAATCGCCGACTGACCGTATTAATCGAAAAAATCGTAGGGTGGATTAGACGCGCTTTTTGCGTCGTAATCCACCAAATTTAATTGCTGAAAAGGTGGATTACGACGCAAAAAACGCGTCTAATCCACCCTACATTAAGGCATATACTCGCCGCACTTGAGATCGCGGGTTTTAAAATATCAGATTGCAAGATATTGTCATTCAATTTCAATGAAAAAGCGGAGGAATAGCTCGCTATTTCGAGCATTTTTTGTTGAAATTGAATGGCAAGATCGCTGTAAGATGATGTTTTAAAACCCGTGATCTCAAGTGCGGCGAGTATATACCCATTACACCTCAAGATGCGAAGTTTAACAACCTTATCTTGCGGCGAACTTGAAGCGATTTAAAACTGAAAAATCCTCGCAATACTGCAAGTATTGCTCTGGTTTTTCACTTTTAAATCACTCCAATTTCTTGCAATCTAAATTGTTAAACTTCGCATCTTGAGGTGTAATGGGTATAGATTAAAATGTGGTATCACCCATACGGTTCTGGAGCCAAGCATGCCATCACTGGCGGATGCAATTTTAGATAACCAACTGGATGCAGTAAAAACCTTGCTGCAGTACGGTCAATCTGTGAATGAGATTGATGAGTATGGCTTTACGCCGTTAATTGAAGCGGCTATTGGCAATCATTTAGAGATCGCACAATTACTCTTAAGTTATGGCGCTCATCCTAACCAAGTGGATATGTTAGGCGGCACGGCATTACATTGGGCAGCGGAAAATAATAATGTCGTCTTAGCCCAATTGCTATTGGAAAAAGGTGCTAATGCTAACGCATACAACTCATCAGGGCAACCCGTTCTGGTGATGCCGCTTTTGCGCCAACAAAATGCATTAAAAAAATTATTGTTGCAATATGGGGCTGATCTCTTATTCGCACAGGATTATATTAATGCGAAATTATTAGGCCATATGTATGAATTGGTGGGCACGGTAAATATTGTTGATCCTAAAAATAATTTTGTCGAAGTTGATTTTGAAGGATTTTATTTAGAAGTCAGTTTGGCCTTGATAGCGGATTCGTTAGAACAATTTAAAAACCATTATGCGGGCCGACAATTGCGTCGTTATTTAACATTATTTGAATTAGTCATTGAAGCCGTTTTTCGTGCGGCGCAATTAATCAAGTATCAACAATATCAAATCCAATGGCAATCCCATCAACAACATATTGAAGCGTTAATCACCAAAGAGCCTTTAATTATTCCAATTGGTTATGAAGGCCATGCCATCACGTTCGTTAAATTAGGCAATATTTTAGTAAAATGTGATCGTCGAGAAGAAAGTCGTCACGTAGATACTATTACTTTTTACCAAGTCAATCGTCCCGATTTATTAACATCGCAGTTTATTAGCGAATTGATTTATGAAAAACAATCCGATTATTTTATCAATGTCGATTTGCCGGATTACTTACAATTACAACCGTTGACCGAATTAAAAGTACCCGCTCAGATCAGCGGCAATTGCTCATGGGCTAATGTGGAAGCTTGTATTCCCGTATTGTTTTTTTTATTTTTTAGCAAGAATGACGATTTTGAAACGAATACTCTGCATTATAAAAATTTAGCGTTAAGTTTTTTTAAGCAATGGCGTGAGTGGAACAAAGATCGCGCATTACAATTTTGTATTCAGAGCCTTCAGCAAGCTGATAGCATTCGTAAAGCATGCAAAGCAGAAATTTTGGCGGCCGTCCTTTTTCAAAGTTGCGGTGGCGTGTCCCCTCTTGATCAAGAGCGTGCGGAAACCATCTTGCGTGCGCTGGTGTTACCGGAATATGAACCCATTATCCGAAATTATGTTCAAACGTATTGTTATGAAGATTATAGCGAAGAAGGCCAAAATTTTTTGCGATTGTTACGCAATAACGGCTACAATGTGTAACCCGTATTTAAGGATAGGATCTCACATGAAAAATTTAGGCTTTGCAGGACAGATAGCTTGGGTTTTTGTTATTATTGGTGGCATTAATAACGGCTTATATGGCCTGTTCGGTTTTAACTTGTTGGAAGTCATACTCGGCACCAAATTCATGGGACGATTGGCTTTTATGCTGGTGGGTATTAGTGCAGGTTATTTAATTTATTTGACGATAAAAAAACGCGATTCTTTTGAGTAGGCGACGCCTCCGCGTCATCCCCGAATGCTTCTGTCGGGATCTGTTTACTGATGGAAATATCCCCAATAAGACATTCGGGGATGACAGAATTTAAAAAAACGAGGCACTCTATGTTGTCACTAGAAATTCTTTCCCGCATCCAATTTGGTTTTACTATTAGTTTTCATATTTTATTCCCCGCCTTCAGCATTGGCCTTGTCACCTTCATTGCCATTATCGAAACTCTCTGGATGAAAACACGTAATCCGCATTACTTAGCTATTTGCAAATTTTGGACAAAAGTCTTAGCGCTGACATTTGGTATGGGAATTGTGTCAGGGATAGTGATGGAATTTCAATTAGGGACAAATTGGTCGGGTTTTACGCGTACGGTAGGGAATGTGCTCGGTGTATTATTCACGTATGAAGTGTTAACTGCTTTTTTTATCGAAGCCGGTTTTTTAGGCGTGATGTTTTTTGGCTGGAATCGCGTGAGCCCTCGATTACATTATATAGCGACATTATTAACCTTAATGGGTGTGACACTATCGGCTTTTTGGATTATGTCGGCTAATTCCTGGATGCAATCCCCCGCGGGTGTGACGTTCGATCATGGGACATTTGCGGTGAAAAAATGGATAGATGTTATTTTTAACCCCGTTTTTTTACCCCGCTATTTTCACATGATGCTGGCAACGTATTCCGCATCTATTTTAGTGATCGCTGCAATTTCTGCGCATTATCTATTGAAAAAACAACATACACCGTTTGCGCGTACCTGTTTTTCAGCTGCCATGTGGACATTATTATTCGTCATGCCGCTTCAAATTGGCGTAGGAGATGCCGTGGGAGTGAAAGTCCACGAGTATCAACCTTTAAAAACGGCGGCGATGGAAGGCGTGTGGGATACCCAAAAAGGCGCTCCTTTAGTGTTATTTGCTTGGCCTAATCAAGCAGCACAGAAAAATGAATATGCCATTAGCATTCCTAAAGTGGCGGCGCTGTTAAATACCCACCATTGGGATGGTGAGTTACTGGGTTTAAAATCCGTTTCTATCACTGAGCAGCCCAATGTTGCGGTCGTCTTTTGGAGTTTTAGGGTGATGGTGGGACTGGGTTTATTGATGTTATTAATAGCCACTATCGGATTATTTCTGCGAATGAAAAAAACGTTGTTTGAAACGAAATGGTTTTTAAAACTATGTATTTTATCTGCACCCATTGGTTTTATCAGTATTATTGCCGGATGGTTTACAGCAGAATTCGGCAGACAACCCTGGATTGTTTATAATTACATTAAAACCATTGCAGCGCATTCACCCGTGACATTATCCGAAGTGCTGACATCGTTACTGGTGATTATTTTGGTATATGGCGTTATTTTTGGATTCTTTTATTTTCATTACTTTTTCAAAATGATTAAGATTGGGCCGGAAGCAACCGTGTCGAAATTAGACGAAACATTTTTTTATATGTCGCCGGAAATAGGTAAGAAATAGCGTCTAACTGTTCTCGCTTTAGTTGTCATTGCCAAATGCTTTTATCGGGGATCTTCTCGTTAGTGTACAGATCCCCGATAAAAGCATTCGGGGATGACTGTGGGTGCTCGGGGATGACGGTGGCTGTTCGAGGATGACGGTGGTTATTAAATTAAGGAATTATAATGGAACTACTTTCAACTGCTTGGTATCTCATTATTGGTTTCTGTATTTTCATGTATGTCTTATTAGACGGATTTGATTTAGGCGTCGGCATTTTGTTTCCGTTTTTTAAAGAGCAGCACGATCGCAGTGTGATGATCAGCACGATTTTACCCGTCTGGGATGGAAACCAAACCTGGTTAGTATTAGGTGGTGCTACACTGTATGGTGCTTTTCCACTCGCCTTCAGCTTAATACTCCCGACATTATATTTACCCATTTTTCTTATGGTGTTAGCTTTATTATTTAGAGGCATTACATTTGAATTTCGTCTCAAAGCGACGCGCGCGCTTCGTTTTTGGGATGGATTATTTTTCTGCAGTTCTGCTATTGCGACATTCTGCCAAGGTCTTGTGTTAGGGACTTTTGTCAAAGGATACCACTTTATTCCAGGACACACCGTCTTATCGTTCAACCTGTTTTCTTTATTTAACATCGTCTGTGGTATGGCATTATTATTTGGCTATGCTCTATTGGCATCTACCTGGGTTATTGCAAAAACCAGCGGAGCGTTACAAGCAAGAATGTATAAAGTAGCTTACATTTGTTTAACAGCGGTCTCACTTTTCTTGTTTGCCATTAGCTTATGGACGCCTTTTATTGATGAGACTATTCGAGATATTTGGTTCAATCCTCATTATATTTATAACCTTGCTATGTTACCTTTTGCAACGGGTTGTCTTATTCTTTATTGCTTTTATTGTCTCTATAAAAAACGCGAATATTTATTATTTTGGTTGTGTTTAGGCATATTCCTTTGCAGTTACACAGGAGTGGGTATCAGCACATGGCCCTATTTAATTCCACGCGTATTAACAGTATGGGATGCGGCAGCGCCTGACACAACGTTGCAATTTATGTTAGTGGGTGCCCTAATTTTACTGCCTGTGTTATTGGCTTATACTTTATATTCTTATTATATTTTTCGCGGCAAAATAACCGAAGTCATTGGTTATAAATAACGATGCGCGGTTTAGTCTGGTTTAAAAAAGATTTGCGTATCATGGATAATCCTGCTTTATTTCACGCGAGTGAAAATTGTTCGGATGGCATCATTGCTGTTTATGTAATTGATTTAGCTATGTGGCGCCAGCATTTTACCTCACCCAATCAGATTCAATTTATTTTAAACGGCTTACATCTGCTTCAAAAAAATCTAGCCACACTTAATATTTCGCTGGTTATTAAAAAAGTAGAAAAAACCTCCCAAATTCCCGCTCTCTTACACGAGTTGGCCGATGAATTTTTGATAGAAAGATTATTTTTTAATAATGAATTAGAAATCAACGAATCCAGGCGTGATTTAGCAGTTGAACATTATTTTCAAAAAAAGAATAAATCTGTTTATCGTTTTACGGATCAATTAATTTTATCTGCGACTGAAGTGAGAACGCAACAAGACGGCTATTTTAAAGTCTTCACACCCTTCAAACACGAATGGATCAAGGTATTTCAGCAAAAGACAATTAAAATAATAAAAAAACCTAAAATTCAAAAACAACTGCTTAGGGCGGTTGACTCTGCTCCAGAAAAACTGTCAGGGTTAGAACCCACTGCCAATTTATCTCTCTGGCCATCAGGCGAAAAAATAGCGCAACAACGCTTGAAAAATTTTATTGAAAATAAACTTTTTGTTTATGATCAAGAACGCGATTTTCCTTTTTTAGATTCAACCAGTCGATTATCCCCTTATTTAGCAGTGGGTATGATTTCCGTTAAAAATTGCTTTTTAATTGCATTGGCTGCTAATCAACAGAAAATTGACACAGGTAATAAAGGTGCATTAACTTGGCTAACCGAATTGATATGGCGCGAATTTTATCGTCATGTTTTATTGGCGGTGCCACGTGTTTGCATGAACCATGCTTATAAACTTGAAACTGAAAAATTACCTTGGTGTTATGATGAATTTTTATTAGCGGCTTGGCAGCAAGGTAAAACGGGATTTCCTTTCGTTGATGCCGCTATGCGTCAATTGAATACGACGGGTTGGATGCATAATCGATTGCGCATGGTCACAGCGATGTTTTTAAGTAAAAATTTATTTTTGGATTGGCGTTTGGGTGAGCGTTATTTTGCTAATCAATTAATCGATTTTGATTTTTGTTCCAATAACGGCGGTTGGCAATGGAGTGCATCGACGGGAACCGATGCAGTGCCTTACTTTCGTATTTTTAATCCCATTGCTCAAAGCCAAAAATTCGATGCATCAGGTGATTTTATACGGTACTATTGTCCGGAGTTAATTGAATTTGATGAGAATAGCATTCATGATCCTTACCAGTACCAGCCTACCTTAGCAGAGGCAGCCGGTTATCCGCGCCCTGTGATTGATTACAAGCAATCCCGACAAAAAACAATTGATGCCTTTAAAAAGCTCCGGATGCCTTCATGAAACATTTTTTAAATTTTTCTCTTTTATTTCGTAATCGTAATTTTGGATTTCTTTTTCTCGGCCAATTTGTTTCATTCATTGGCACGATGATTACCAGTGTGGCTTTACCTTATCAAATTTATTACGAAACTCACTCTACCCTGATGGTTGGTTTGTTAGGTTTTGTTCAACTGATCCCACTTTTATTTACGGCATTGATCGGCGGTGTCTTTGCTGATCGTTACCATCGGCGTATGTTGCTATTCATCACGGAATCTCTTTTGGCGGTGGGAAGTTTGTTGTTGGCGTGGAATGCTACCTTAGTTGCGCCTCATATTTGGGCCATTTTTCTCGTGGCAGCTATTATGTCTGGGGTGAATGGATTGCATCGTCCCGCGTTAGAAAGCATCACGCAGCAATTAGTGGATAAAAAAGATTTTACGACGGTCGGTGCGTTAGTAACTTTCAAATATAGCTTAGGAATGATTGCAGGTCCTGCGGTAGGGGGCTTGATTATTGCCCATTATGGTGCGTTCGCTACGTTTATGGTCGATTTTGCGAGTTTTTTTATTTCCTTAATCGCATTGATGCTCATGACACACATTCCACGACCGGATCGTCATCTCGAAGATGAATCGACTTTTTCTTCCATTCGCAAAGGATTTCAGTATGCAATTTCGCGCCAAGAGTTAATCGGTACGTATTTAGTTGATTTTATTGCCATGATTTTCGGAATGCCGACAGCGCTTTTTCCTGCTATTGCATTGTCTTATGGTGGTCCTAAAACATTAGGATTACTCTACGCTGCACCCGCGGTCGGTGCTGTTTTGATTTCATTTGTCAGTGGTTGGTCCAGTAAAATTAAACGACACGGTGCTGCTATTGCAATTTCAGCTGCGCTATGGGGAATTTCTATCTTATTTTTTGGTTTGGCTCATGAACTTTGGGTCGCTTTATTTTTCTTAGCGTTATCCGGTGCATTTGACGCCGTGAGCGGGATTTTTCGCAGCACCATGTGGAACCAAACAATTCCTACGCATTTGCGTGGTCGAATGGCAGGCATTGAAATGATTAGCTATTTAAGCGGTCCACGTTTAGGTGATACGGAAGCCGGTCTCGTTGCCGCATTGTTCGGTGTCACAGCTTCGGTCGTTTCAGGCGGTGTATTTTGCGTATTGGGTGTTGTTGTTTGTTGCTTTTACTTGCCTAAGTTTTGGAATTATACGGCTGATTAATCACGATGCGTTTTTTAGGATGCTTGACAATCCAAGCAAAGTTAGATAAAACTGAAAAAGATTTAAATTTAGAAGATTTCAAAAAACATGAATACCCCAATTAGTTTACTCAAAGTAATAAATAGATGGTGGCGTTGGCGCAGCTAATGTTTGTCTGTTTTTTTACTTTTTATAAACTCATATTAAGGTCACAGCATGTTTGATTCTATCCAGAAGCATTTTCTCAAATACCTGCCCCTTCTTTTAATTGGTTTACTGGTCGTTTTCTTTATTTTAAAAAATAAGAATGAGTCAGCTCCACCATCCTCTTTGAAAAAAATCGCTATCACGCAAATTGTCGCGCACTCATCACTGGATAAAGTTCGACAAGGCATTGTGGATGAGCTGGCTGCAGCTGGTTATCAAGAAGGCAAAACAGCCAAAATTTTATTTGAAAATGCGCAAGGTAACATGGCGATTGCAGCTCAAATTGCGC
>CAZTDR010000030.1:0-32480 GCA_964612855.1 uncultured Coxiellaceae bacterium | reverse complement strand
ATTGTCATTAAAGCCTACAGTCGCAGCCCTTTTATGACTTATGGGTAATGATATGGGCAAATGGTGGACACTCTACATTTTAGACATCCATTCGGACTAGGATATCGCGAGCATCGGATCTGCCATGATCATCTACTACGCGCACAACAAATTTTCCGACTTTTGCGGACCAAAGATACGGTTGATCACGGCGGGATTTTCCTAAATAACTATCATTAATAAACCAATACAAATTACTCACGTCCGCATCCGTTACCGCAGAAAATGGAATAAGAAGATTGACAGGTGCATTCGCTCGCATCACATAACTTAATTGCAATTGGGGAGACGTAATTTGTGGACTCAATCCTGTCGAACTCATTAACTCGCACGAGGAATCAAACGGCGGCGGCACACGTCTAGCTAGGCTCGCTTCTTTAAAAATCTTTAATAAATCAGATGGCCAAAATTCATAAATTTTAAATTGTGTATCTTGATCAAAATGACAGGTACGCAAACCCGTTTTTTTATCAATCGCAATTTCACGATAGATCGTATCCGTTTTAATTGGCGATTTTCCTGGAATAAACCAGGTAAGTTCTGTGTCTTGACAATAACGCGTTGGCAACATGCCAGATGCTTTACAAACAGGTATTTGTTTTAAATTTAACTGGCCTGGATTTTTTGCCACCATTGGCAAATGACCCAATTCATGTTGCATGCCATCGACCAATTCAAAAAATAAAGGCGCTGCCATATTTTTTCCAACAAAGACATGATTACTCGTATTGTCAAAATTTCCAATCCAAACCGCTAACACATAAGGGCCTACCACGCCTATCGACCACGCATCGCGATAACCGGATGATGTGCCTGTTTTCCAAGAGATGCTATTTTTTGCAATACTGTCCGTGCCTTCCGGTCGTGGGGTATTTTTTAACATGTCTAATACCAAATAACTGGCTTCGGCGCTTAATAATTGCTCTTGTTTTGCTTCTTTTAGAGGAATGGAGCCATTAAACCCTACGAAAAAGTGTAATGGTTGCCATAAACCTTCATTCGCCAACATAGCATACAACTCTGTTAACTCTTGCATCGTGATTTCAGCGCCGCCTAACACCAATGCTAAGCCATAATAATTTTCTGATTTTAAATTTTTAACATGGGCTCGCTGCAATAATTCATATAAATTAGGCCGTGTTAATTGATCTGCTAAAAAAATCGCAGGAATGTTTCGACTGAGTACCAAAGCATCTTTCGCATGAATCGGCCCCATAAAATCATAATCAAAGTTTTCTGGATTATAACTACCAAAACTATGCGGCACATCTTTTAAAACAGTGTCCGGGTGAATCAAGCCTTGGTCTAATGCCAATCCGTAAATAAAAGGTTTTAACGTAGAACCGGGGGAACGCTTACTCTCAACGCCATTAATTTGTCCACTGATCGTGGTATTAAAAAAATCGCCTGAGCCAATTAAACTTTTCACCTGCATATTACGACTATCAATTAATAAAATAGCCACATTAGAAACACCCAGATTTTTTTTGCGTGACAAATAGCGGGTCGTAATGCGTTCAAACAAGGCTTGTAAAGAGACATTCAACGTAGTGGTGATCTGTTGTTGTTCCGTTGCAGGTATTTCATTTAGCACCGTATTTACAAAATGCGGGGCTAAGAAAGGCAAATGATGAGTGGTTTGCAGTTGCAAAGGTAATTGGATCAGTGCCTGTTCTTTTTTGTCCTCTGGATGCTGTTTAATCCAACGCGCGAAAAGTTTATGGCGGATATCGTGTAATTTTTTTTGTCCCGGCGTACGTTGTGTGGGGTTTTGTGGAATAACAGCGAGAGTCAACGCGTCGGGTAGCGTCAGTTGATTAACCGGTTTGTTAAAATAAATTAAACTCGCCGCTCCTACTCCTTCCACATTGTTGCCATAAGGAGCTAAATTTAAATAGGCTTCCAAAATTTGTTTTTTGCTATAATGCATTTCCAATTGTAGAGCGCGCGCTATTTGTTGTAATTTTCCCGTAAACGTTTTTGAATGAATACCAAATCGAATGCGTGCCAGCTGCATAGTCAGGGTAGATGCACCTATACGGCGGGATTTTAGGACATAGGTTTGCCAACTAGCTTTTATCAAAGAAACGGGATTGACTCCTACATGCCAATGAAAATATTGGTCTTCTTGCAATAAAGTTGCTGCAATCAATTGGGGGGAAATTTGAGAGAGAGGAACAAACAGGCGGTATTTTTCATCGCTGCTTAGGGTGAGCCTTAATAAGTGTCCGTGTTCATCATAAACTGCTTGAGAAAAAGCAGTGTCTTTTAATAATGGCGACATCGGTAAAAATAATAGGGTCGACACGCTGACAAATAGCAGAAGTATCGTTATGCTAATCCACTTAAGAGGTTGGTTCATGGTGGTTTTCGTTAAGTTTTTACGAAGTATACCATGAAGATGTAGGGTGGATTAGATGCGTTTTTTGCATCGTAATCCACCAAATCAATTTTGATAAGGTGGATTACGATGCTGAAACGCATCTAATCCACCCTACATGATTCAGGGATAATTCATTTTCAAGGCGAGTCTTATGAATAAAAAACCTATTTCTACTTTATTGCGCTTGTTCAGCGCCTTTTTTGCGGCAATGATAGGTCGAATTTCCTGGACCAGCCCGCCTTGGTTGCATCAAGCACGTCAAAAAGTGATGGCCGAACCGCGTAGAAGCTTATGCATCCTAGGCATTATCTTAGGCTTACTGCTCATTGGCGGCTATAGCTATCACTGGTATAAAAACCTGCCGCGCCCACAATTAATTACCGCTGTCATTACACCACCTCAAATTACGCCCCTGGCAAAAACACTGGTGCCCGATGTGTTGACAATTGATTTTGGCATTCAACAAAATGGTTTAATCGCAAAATCCGTTGCACCGCTCAACAATATCGGTAAAGAAATCACAAAAGACATTGAAATCACACCCGCCATCCCAGGAAAATGGTTATGGCAAAGCGATAATCGCCTGCTCTTTATTCCCACAGCGGATTGGCTGCCGACGCAAACTTATTCCATCACTTTTAAAAAGACCTTTTTTGCTCGCCAGGTAAAAATGGAGAAGCTGACTTATACTTTCGCTACCTTGCCATTCCAAGCCACTATTAGTGAATTTAAGTTTTACCAAGATCCAGTCAACCCCCAGATTCGCCAAGCTGTTGCAACAGTGAATTTTAACTATCCAGTCAATACGCAAAGTTTCGAAGAAAAAACCACCCTCTCTTTAGAAGCTTTGAAACAACACATGCTGGATTTGACCGCCCAATCGTTTAAATTGACGTTTACTTATGACGAGCATAAAAGAACCGCTTATTTACACTCTGATTCGCTACCGCTTCCGGCTTCTCCCCGTTATCTTGATCTTGTCATCGATAAAGGCGTTAAAGCGTTACAGGGTTCAGCAACGACCTCGGCAAGCATTCAACAAAATGTTTTAATTCCCAATAGTGCAAGTTATTTCAAAATTAGCAATGCCAGTGCATCCATCGTACGCAATGAGCAAGATAGACCCGAACAAATCATCACACTCGAAACCACATTAGGGGTGAGCGATCGCGAATTAAATCAGTCTTTGCACGTTTATTTATTGCCGCAAGATTATACTGCCACTCTGACTGAAGAACCCCAAAAAGATTATGTGTGGCAAAATCCAGGCGAAGTCACCGATGCTATTTTAAAATCAGCTACCCCAGTCAAGCTGCAAGCAATTCCTGCGGATCGAGATTATGCCACGCTGCACAGTTATAAAATCGCCGTGCCCAGTGGTCGATTTATGTATATTCAATTAGACAAAGGCACTCACAGTTTTGGTGACTATGTTCTCGCGACCAATTATGCAACTATTGTCAAAGTCCCTGATTATCCGCAAGAAATTGGTTTTTTACACAAAGGTGCATTGCTCGCGCTCAGCAGTGAGAAAAAATTATCTGTGTTGGTGCGTGGCGTACCAGCCGTCAAATTTCAAATTGCGCGCGTCTTGCCAGCGAATGTCAATCAACTCATTACTCAAACGCAAGGTGATTTTAACAATCCTCAATTTCTTAACCAAAGCTTTAATCAAAATAATATCAGTGAAATTTTCTCAGAAATTCGGCCTTTCACAGCGGACCCTGCAAAAGAACAATATACTGCCTTAGACATCGGCCACTATCTCTCCACACAAGCAAATACAGGTGGTCCTCGCGGCTTATTTTTATTGCAAGCAACCGGTTGGGACACGCAAAAAGATCTACCGCTCGATATCAAAGCCAATCGTTTAGTTCTCGTGACGGATTTAGGCTTAGTTGCCAAAGATAATAGTGATGGGAGCCATGATGTATTTGTCGCCTCCATCACCCAGGGCGTTCCCGTTCCACAGGTGCAAATTTCTGTGCTAGGTAAAAATGGATTACCTATTTTAACCCGCCTAACCGACACGCAAGGGCGCGCCCATTTTCCCCCGCTAAAAGATTTTAGCGATGAACGCGAACCCGTCGTTTATCTCGCCAATTTTGCCAGCGATGTTTCCTTTATTCCTTACAATAGTGCAGACCGGCAACTGAATTTTTCTCGCTTCGATATTGGGGGTTTATACAATAATCCTGAATTACAAACATTAAGCGCTTATTTGTTTTCCGATCGTGGTATTTATCGCCCCGGCGATACGGCACATATTGCCATGATCATTAAACAAGCCTACGCACAACCGCAACCCGCCGGTTTACCGCTAGAAATCACGATCACTGATCCCAAAGGAACTACGGTATTGGATCAACAATTCGCACTTGAGGCGACCGGTTATTCTGCATTGGATTTTAAAACGGTTGCTACCGCACCGACAGGACAATACAGCATTAATTTATTTATTGTGAAGGATAATCATCCGACCAATTTATTAGGCTCCTCGACGATTCGCGTTGCCGATTTTCAACCCGATCGTATGCGCATTATTACACAACTTTCGGCTGCAAAAACACCAGGCTGGGTTTCGCCTAATGATCTTTCAGCCCATGTAAACCTATGGAACTTATATGGCGCTGCGGCGGCCAATCGTAAGGTCACCGGTAAAATCATTTTGACACCCGATCGTATTCAATTCGCTGAATATCCTAACTATGTCTTTATGGACCCTCTGTTTGACCCTAAAAAGCCACAAAAAACATTTACAGACACCTTGGCTGATACCGAAACGAATACTCAAGGCGAGGCAGAATTTACCCTGAACTTAGAGCGCTTTGATAAAGCAACTTATCGACTCACTTTTTATACCGAAGGTTTTGAAGCAGAAGGCGGCCGGAGTGTTGCAGCACAAACCAGCGCTTTAATCAGCCCTCTCTCCTATTTTATTGGTTATAAACCCGACGGTGACTTAACTTATTTAAAAAAAAATAGCGAACGTAGTGTCAAATTTATTGCGGTTAACCCTCAACTCAAACAGCAAGCATTATCCCATTTAAAAATTCAACTGGCTGCATTGCGCCCGGTTTCAACGCTGATAAAAAACGCGGATGGCACGTTTCAATATCAATCATTGATACAAACGACTGTGCTCGATACCAAACCTTTCAAGATTGAAGAGCAAGGCAGTGATTACGCGTTGTCTACACAGCAAATTGGTGATTTTCTCGTCACTGTTTTAGATGAAAATAATACGGAACTCAGTAAATTTAAATTTACTGTCGCTGGACAAAGTCAATTAGCGCTCGCTAAAAATGCCGAGTTGAGCATTCAATTAAATAAAACAGACTATTCGGCTGATGAAGATATTGAACTACAAATTACAGCACCTTACACAGGATCAGGTCTCATTACCATTGAGCGTGATCAAGTGTATGCAACACAATGGTTTAAGACAGATGCGACCAATTCCATTCAAAAAATTCATATCCCAAAAGAATTTCAAGGCAATGGTTATGTCAACGTCGCTTTTATACGCAACTGGGATTCGCCGGAAATTTTTGTCAGCCCCTTAAGTTATAGTGTTGCACCTTTCAATGTAAGTCATGCAAATCAAACCATTCATATTGATTTAACGGCACCGACATTAGCTCGCCCAGGCGAACCCTACACTCTGCAATATAAAAGTGATAAACCAGGCAAGGCCATTATTTTTGCTGTTGATGAAGGCATTTTACAAGTCGCGCATTATTCGACACCTGATCCACTGGGTTTCTTTTTCCAAAAACACGCATTGGAAGTGATAACCCAACAAACACTCGATCAAATTTTACCAAAATTCATTCAAGATCGAGAATTATCGGCAGTGGGGGGAGATGGTGGTGAAGCTGCCTTGCGTAATCACTTAAATCCTTTCAAACGCAAAACAGATCTGCCTGTGGTTTACTGGTCAGGTATTGTTGACATTGACACCACGCCCCGCCAATTAACGTACTCCGTCCCTGATTACTTTAATGGTACGCTGCGCGTGATGGCCGTGGCAGTTTCTCCCAATGCTCTAGGTTCCGCCGAGAAAAAAGCAGAGATTCGAGGCAATTTTGTCATTAATCCCAATGTGCCTACTTTCGTTGCACCCAACGATGAATTTGAAATCACAGCAAGCATTGCCAATAACGTTAAAGATTCGGGCAAAAATGCCAGCGTGTCAGTACAACTGACGGCCACAAATCAATTAGAAATTCTCGGTGATTCGACACAAACTCTTAAAATTGATGAAGGACAAGAACAAACCGTCCGCTATAAAATTCGTGCGAAAAATATTTTAAGTGCTGCACAGTTAAATTTTGTCGCCCAGCTCAATGATAAATCCAGTAAAATGAGCGCCACGTTGAGTGTGCGGCCTGCAACTAATTATTTAACCACGGTTGTAAGTGGCATGGCGGATGATACGACTAAAACACTGACACTGGATCGTAACTTATATCCAGAATATCGGACCGTAGAAGCCGCGGCCTCCAGCAGCCCACTCATTTTATTAGTAGGATTAGAGCGTTATCTTGATAATTTCCCTTTTGGATGTACGGAACAATTAGTAAGTAAAGCCTTCCCACTCCTGGCTGCCAATGAGCGTTGGCTGATTAGCGACCCTAAAGCCGCGAAACTTAAAATTGATGCCACTTTGCAAATGTTAAGCCAACGACAACGTTCGGATGGTAGTTTTAGTTACTGGCCAACAATGGGTGACAATGATAGCAACACGTTTGCTTCTGTTTACGCTATCCATTTCTTAACAGAAGCACGCGCGCAAGGTTATAATGTTTCACTTGATGTGTTGCGGGGTGGTTTAAATTACTTAAAAGAACTCGCACAGCAAAATGTAAGCAGTTTAGAGCAAGCGCGTATTCAAGCGTATGCGATATATATTTTGACACGCAATGAAATTGTGACGACAAATTATTTGACGCATTTACAAGTGTATTTAAATCAAGACAAAAAAGAATTATGGAAATCTGACATTACGAGTGCTTATATCGCAGCAACGTATCAATTGCTTAAAAGTTATGACGAAGCAAACCGACTCATCGGCTATTTCAAACCCGCATTAAAAGCAGACGCTTCTCTCACCGATTTTTCGAGCCCTGCTATTGCTAATGCAGAATATCTTTATTTACTTGCGCGTCATTTTCCAGATTTAATCGCGAAAAATGGTAAAGCATTAGTGATGCCATTAGTTACGGCTGCTAATATGAGTGATATCAATACCATTTTATCCAGTTACACCAGTTTGGCCTTGCAGAGTTATGCTTTAGCATTTGAAACGACAACACTCAATTCATCTATTTCTGTGAGTGAAACACTTGCTAATGGTGAGAAAAAAGCACTTCCTGCATCCGATACAACCTATATCAAAGTCGCGCTGGATGAAACTGCGAAAAAAATTCATTTTGCCCAGCAAAACAAACTTCCCTATTTTTATCAATTGACACAAGCCGGTTTTGATCAGGGATTACTAACTTCACCGGTCAAAAACAAAATGGAAGTTTATCGTGAATATCGCGATACAAAAGGAAAAGTAGTCGATGAAGTCCCTTTAGGCAGCGAAATAGAAGTACATATTCAAATGCGTGCGTTGGACAATCTCTATTTATCCAACATTGCGATCGTGGATTTATTACCCGGTGGTTTTGAAGTAATCAATGATTCTGTCAAACAAGATGGACTAGATTATGCGGATGCGCGGGAAGATCGTGTTATTTTCTTTAGTAATGTAACGCCGGATGCAAAAGAAATTGTTTATCGTATTAAAGCAATTAATACGGGGCAATTTACTGTGCCGCCTATTTTTGCAACGGCCATGTATAACCCGAGTGTGAACGCGCATAGCATAGCTGGAAAAATTGAAATTAAATAATAGGACTCTAGGGCGTGTCCTCATACAGAACTATTTATAGCCCTTCAGATAATTATTTTGAATTTTAACACGCCATCTTACCGCCATCTCAAGGTGTTTTTCAATCACAAAAACTTGAAATAGCCCTGCTATTCCTGCTTTTTTGTTCAATCAAAACACCTTGATCTGACAGTAATCTGTCATGTTAAAATCCAAAATAATTATCTGAAGAACTATAGATATTACAAAAAATTAACCTACAAAAAATAAAATGGAGTCACCATGGCTACAGTGAAGTATCCTATTCCAATCAATGGAATTTTTGATCATTCAAAATTTAATCAACGAGTTATTTTTGAACACGAACATCAATTTAGAAATACCTTTTCGCCTTTTCATATGCGAAAGAGGAAGCTGTACGTAAAAACTCCAAAACGCGTAATATCAGCACCTGCCTCTGTCATCAATGGCTTTCTCTCCTCCCCTTCAAACTATGGAAGTACGTTTATCTATGAAGACGACATGCAAGAAAGTGCAAATAATTACTTCTCTGTGTTGCGTTATGCGGGACAGCATCCATTTGCTGCGCTCAAAAAGATGTACGCCCAAATTGTTTTTCAACTTAATCCCGGACGTTTCAATCTTAAAGCCGAAACCACCTCTCAACATTCACTGCATCTTGATTTGATGTTTGCCTCCATCGCTTGGTTTACCGCCATTATGCTTTCTTTAGAGTTATTTTTTAAAGTAGTAGGCGGCTTGCTTTCACAGCCAACGCATTTTTTTCTGAAGTATGCGACAAATGCATTAGTTGATGATGTGGGGCATCTTGTCGATACTTCCCCAGGAATACGAATTTTAGCAGGCATAGGATCTTTAATTTCATTCTTTATCTTTTGGCTACCAAGTCAAATTGCATTTACTCTCGGTAACGTAGCGAATGCATCGAGAAAAATTGTAGATGGTTTTGTTAGTATGTGTAATAGCGCACTTTCTTTTCTGAATGATGGCTTACAAAAAAAACTGCACGGTCATACTCCCGATTGGATATTTCGTCCTACTTACGGTGTCATCTATCCTGAAATTCATCATCCTATCGGTTCTATGATTAAAAACTTACTCCTTCTGATTGGTGCTGTTCCTGTATTAGGGACAGCAATTGACTGGATATTGGCGCAGACTATTCCACCACTAAAACAACTTTTTGGCGATGTAGCATCACCGATGCCCACAGCACAAAATCAGAAAAATGAAAAGTATTCTAATTCACAGAAACCGGGTAATCACCCAATTCACCAAAATACACTGGAAATGGCGACTCTTTCACAAAATAAAAATACAACAACACTGTCTCCTACCCCCTCATTTTCTATTTCTATAGCTGAGACAGTAGCGGGCGATCTTACTTTTAACCCTGACTCCGCAATATCACCTAAACTGGGAACTTTAATAGAAGAAACAGATGCTACTGGGGATGAAATCAAGTCTTTCGAGGCTAATAAACGCGGTAGCAAAGCTTCCATTCATTTGTTTTTACAACAAACGGCGGTTCAAGACAGCGTGCTTAGCGATAATAAATCATCCGAAGAACAAGCTGTTTTTTATCCGCGAAAATCGAGTACGAGCAGGAATAGAGAATCGACTCACCTTTTTTTCCAGGCACGAGAGACGATCCCAGCCATCACACCCCATGAGGCGGATGGCGAGACAAGTAAGGCACTTCCTACATCCTATTTTGGATAATTGCCGGAATCGAGTGTCCACCCACATAATTTATACAGCAAACGAGCGCCCACATTGGCATCCCATTCACTTGCCGTATCTAAAGCCTCTAAATCCACATCGTCGCCGGGGGAAACTTCATTTAAATCAAAACCAATGATTTTTTTGCCGGATTGGGCGACTTTTTTAATTAAAAAAAGCGCTTCTTGAAAATCTAATCCGCCGGGGACGGGTGTACCAGTATGAGGACAAAAACGCGGATCAAGGCCATCAATATCAAATGAAACATAGACTTCCTGGGGCAATTGTTTGATGATTTCATCACAAATTGTGGACCAATGTTCACCTTGCAATTTTCGCTCTGTCATCTTTGTATCGAAAAATACAGTTAATCGATCTTTATTCTCTTGGATGAAATGAAATTCTTCTTCGCAAAAATCACGAATCCCAACTTGTACTAATTTTTTTAATTTTGTTTTCGTCATGATGTTATACATAATAGAAGCATGGGAAAATTCAAACCCTTCATAAGCCTGACGCAAATCCGCATGCGCATCAAAATGCAAAATGCCCATGTTAGGATATTTTTCTAAAAAAGCTTGGATGGCTCCAAAAGGAGTGGAATGATCGCCGCCTACTAGTCCCACTTTTTTATTGCTTGCAAGTTGTTTTTTCGTTTCCGCATAGACATAGTCATTTATTTTTACGCTATATTGATTCACGCTATCCATGGCGCTTTGCAAATTTTGATTATCTGGATCTCCCCCTTCTTCAATCACTTTGAGGGCTTCTTGACGAGCGGCTTTATTCCAATTTAACACGTCGGTTGACTCTGGCAACATGGCAATACCGGCTTCATAAAAATTGCCTAATTCAAGATCAAATAGATCAACTTGTTTGCTCGCATGAAAAATAACTTGCGGGCCAAGTGAGGTACCGCCGCCATAGGAGGTCGTTGCTTCCCAGGGAACCGGAATCAAGATTAATTGTGCTTCGTCTTCACTAAAAGGAAGACCAAAAATACCAGAATCTTTTGCTGCTGCAGCGTTGGGATCAAAATGGGTCATAATTTACTCTTTAATCAAAAAATAAGATGAATAGGTACCTGCCATGCTAAGAAAAAAGCAAAACGTAGGGTGGATTAGACGCGTTTTTAGCGTCGTAATCCACCTTTTTAGCAGCTTTTTTAGCCGACTACCAAAAAGGCCCACTAAAAAGGTGGATTACGACGCTAAAAACGCGTCTAATCCACCCTACGCTTTGTATTTAAAATTAGCGTTTATGTTTTTGAAACAAAAGGATTATTTTTTATATAAAATCGTAACAAACGACGTGCCCAATGCTTAGCGTAATCAACGCCTATACGTGGTTTTTTAATAATAGTAAAGGATTCAAACCCCTCTTCTGCAATATAAAAATTCTCACTCAATAAATCATGGGCGTTGAGATGTTTTGTAATATGCATGGCCTTACACAATAAACCCGGGCCTTGCGTGCGCAAGGTAATATTTTTGACAGGTTCCAAGGCGCGTATTAAAACAGCCGTACCTTGGCCTTCTTGTTCGGTCACAATATTGAAACAATAATACATTCCATAAATCAGATAAACATACGCATAACCCGGGGCGCCAAACATCACTTGGGTCCGCGGCGTTATCCCTTTTGAAGAGTGGGCGGCTAAATCATGCTCACCCAGATAAGCTTCAACTTCAACAATTTTTCCAATAAAGTCTACCCCATTCAGATGATGGACGATGTACTTTCCCAGTAACTCCTTGGCAACTGTGACCGTATCTCGATCATAAAATTCGCGTTGCAGTTTTTGCATAATTTTCATAACCTTTAATTGGCTGTTATACCGAATTCCTACTGTCAGCCACGAACACTAACCGGCATCCCCGAATGCTTTATCGGGGGGATGCCAGTTACTCAACATAGAAAAGGATCCTCTTTTGAACTTTATTGAAGCCTCTATTTTTATCTTATTTTTTGCCATCATGGCCGTGCCTATCGCGAACCGCTTTCGTATCCCATTAGAGATATTTCTTTTTATAGGCAGTTGTATCATCAGCTTTTTAACCAGGCTTACCGCCTTTCACATCAACCCCACCGTCATTTTTGACTTATTTTTACCGCCAATCCTGTTTTCTGCAGCCTATTTTACCTCGTGGCGTGATTTTAAATTCAATTTAAGACCGATTTTTCAACTCGCCTTCGGTTTGGTGCTATTTATTGCGCTCATCACGGCCATTGCAGCAAAGTATATTTTGCCTGGCCTAAGCTGGCCAGAAGCTTTTTTATTAGGGGCTATTTTATCACCCACAGATGCATCGGCTGCCACCAACATTATTAAAAAATTTAATGTCCCACGCCGTTTAATCGTCTTGATTGAGGGTGAAAGTTTAATAAATGACGCAACGGCTCTTATTCTTTATCGTTTCAGCCTGGGGGCTATTTTATATGGCTCGTTTTCCTTTTCCTCCGCCATCAGTCAATTTGCTTTAATGTCATTGGGTGGAGTCATCATTGGATTATGTATTGCAATCTTCGCCGTCTTTATTGTCAAAAACATCCGTCATACTCATGCAGAAACTGCATTTACCTTTATCACTGCATTCTCCTCTTATCTAATTGCTGAACATCTCCACTGCTCTGGGGTCATCTCAACAGTAGTGGCAGGTATTTATTTTGGCATTCACTTCCCGGAAATTTCCGCTTCGCAAACCCGTTTAAATACCAAAGCCAGTTGGGATACTTTTTTATTTATTATTAATGGTTTCATCTATACGTTAATCGGATTTGAGCTACCGACTATTCTGCAAAATTTACAAGTCTATTCCTGGACGACTTTACTTTATTATGGCACCGCCATTACAACCGTTGTCATCGCTGTGCGCCTCATTTGGATTTATCCCTCTTCTTATTTACCACGTGCTTTATTTCCAACCATTCGCCGCAAAGATCCGATGCCCTCCATGAAAATTTTATTTTTAATTGGCTGGATCGGCATGCGGGGTATCGTATCATTGGCGGCAGCACTAGCAATTCCACGACAAAATATTCCCACCGCCCTCGCCCAACACGTCGATTTAATTATTTTTATTGTTTATTTTGCCGTCGTTGCGACTCTTATTATTCCGGCCATCACGCTTCCCTCATTAATTCATCTGTTCGGCATTTCCAATGCATCAGAAATAAATGAAAAAATGCAACAAGAATCCAAAGCTCGAATTAAAGCATTAGATGAAATTAGTAAAGCCGTAGTGACACTCGCTCAACAAGAAAATATTCCCAAGCAAGTTTATCAAGAATTTATTAATCAATTAGAACGCAAATCCAAAGTGATTCAAACACAAGCCGATCCCCTACCTTATTCCCTTCTCCAAGAAGATTATATGGCTTATAAAAGATTACTCGAAACGGCTATTCGTGCTGAAAGAGAAATGCTTATGGCTTTACGTAAATCAGGCGACATTTCTGATGAAATATTTTGGCGCTTGATTAATGAGCTAGATATCGAAGAAATTCGTTCCAATACACTACGTGCCTAGGAGGAAATAGTAATGAGTTTTTTTAGCGAGTTTAAACAATTTGCAATGAGAGGCAATGTCATGGATCTTGCGGTTGCGGTTGTCATCGGGGCCGCTTTCAGCAAAATTGTTTCATCCTTAGTTGACGGCATTATCATGCCATTGATTGGATTATTACTAGGAGGTATCAATATTTCTAGCAAATCTTTTACGCTTGAACACGCAGTTGTTAAATGGGGCATGTTTTTGCAATCCGTGATTGATTTTACACTGATTGCATTCTCGATTTTCATCGCCATCAAATTAATTAACTTGGTTTACACAAAAGAAAAAGAAGCGCCTAAATTATCAAAAGAAGAAGAATTACTCACCGAAATTAGAGATCTCTTGAAAAATAAATAGCGAATCTCCGACGCTTTTTTTGCTTCATAATTCACCAGGTGTTCCCGCTGAAAAGCGCGGAAACGCCTTTCTTGTTTAGATGCTACGCAAAAGCAAAGCTTTTGCTTGCACTTAAGGGGGGAGGATCGCGATTCTCCCCCCTTAAGAAGCCCCCCATCGCGCAATGTCAGTGGGAGCTGCTGATAATTCACCTTTTATTACTAAATTGGCGGATTACGACGCAAAGAAATGCGTCGCACCGCTCCGAATTTTGTTAGTTTTTGATTTAAATCAATTTTTATTTCCATCCTTCTCGCCGTTTTAGACCTATTTTTAGAGTAAAATATTTGAATAGGGCAATGAAAAAACAATAAACGAGGGATGGCCATGCAAATCAAAACACTTGCTGTTTTGCTTTTCACGTTTTCCGTTTTTTCTGGATCAGCCGGGGCGTGGGAATATGAATATCAAGATTCTTATTCTAGCTCGGATGCCCATTATCCCGAAAATGCTTTCGTAGATTATGGCGAACCTAACGCTTATATTGAGCCTCGTGAAGAAGAAAATTTTTATTCTTCTCATTCTTCGCATGCTCGCTCTTCTCGTGCAACACATGAAATTTCGGGGTATACGCCATATATGTCGCGCTTAAAAAGCAGCCTCACTCCGAGCGAAAAATTAATCATCATCAATCCACGCTTACATGTCTGGGGAGCTTATTCTGAAAATGGCAAATTGCTTCGTGCGGGTCTTGCTACAGCAGGCGCAAAATGGTGTGAAGATATTGGTCGGCCTTGTCGGACTAAAACGGGTTCTTTTCGAATTTACTCGTTAGGCAACCGGGATTGTATTTCCAGCATTTATCCAGTAGGTGAAGGGGGAGCGCCTATGCCTTATTGTATGTTCTTCAATGGTGGACAAGGCATTCATGGATCCAATCACTTAGCAGAGGCCAATTTAAGCCACGGCTGCGTACGAGTGAGTGTGGACGATGCAGAATGGATACGTCACAACTTTGCCCAAGTCGGTACTAAAGTTATTGTAGAATCTTATTAGGGATTTTTTATGAAAAAAATAAAATCCATCGGATACAACCTTCTCCGTACAAAACTAAATACGGCCACACTTGATTTTAAGACCACTCGAAAAATTACGCCAATCAGTGGCTTTATCGGTCAAGAGCGTGCACTTGACGCACTGACCTTTGGGATTAATATTTATAAAAAAGGTTACAACCTATATGCGATGGGTCCGCCGGGCATAGGGAAACATTCGTTAATCATGTTAATTTTGCAAGATCATGTTGCTAAAATGCCTGTTCCTTCGGACTGGTGTTACATCTATAATTTTGACGTACCTGAAAAGCCCCTTGCACTTGAACTGCCTGCTGGAAAAGGAATTGTTCTCCAGCAAGACATGAAATCATTGATTGAAGAATTAAGCCAAGTCATTGTTTCTGTCTTTGAAAGTGACCAATATCGTCACGGCATTAAAAAAATTAATGAATTTTTTAAAATAAAACGAGCCAAAAAAAGAAAGAGAACCAAAAAAACTACGCAAGAAAAAATCCCTTACCTTTATCGAGAAAGGCACGAAAAAGAAAAAGAATTGGAAACACAACTATTGACTATCATGGTTGAGCCTATCATCAATAAAGTAAAGAAAAAATATCGAAAATATCCCGAAGTGGTTGCGTATTTAAAAAAAGTTCAAATCAGCATTATTAATAATGCCAGTGATTACATCGTAGAAAAAACCAATTTATTGGATTTTCCTCTTGATAATCCCGATTTGGTTAAATATAAAATTAATTTGATTGTGGATAACAGTCAATTAAAAGGTGCGCCCATTATTTTTGAAGAAACGCCGCATTATTCTAATTTGATTAGTCGCGTTGAACACACAACTAGACAAGGTGTGCTAGCCACTAACTTTAATTTAATTCGCGCGGGGTCTTTACATCAAGCTAATGGGGGTTATCTCATTATTGAATCCCGTAAGTTAATCAAAAATCATGATGCGTGGGAAGCGTTGAAAAGTGCAATTTATTCAGAAAAAATCAAAATTGAACCCACTCCGCAAGCCTCCAATTCGATTAAAACCATCTCACTTGATCCGGCACCTATTCCATTGAAGGCAAAAATTATTTTAATTGGCGATCGAAATACTTATTATGGCCTTTGTCACAATGATCAAGATTTTATAAAATTATTTAAAGTACCCGTGGATTTTGACGAGCAAATTTTGCGTAGCCAGAAAAATATTTTGCTCTATGCGCGCTTAATTGCCTCGATTATCCGCGAAGAAAATTTACGCCCCTTTAATATCACAGCGATCGGTGAAATCATTGATCACAGTACGCGTATAGCAGAAGACACGGAAAAATTATCTACCTATTTTCATATAATAAAAGATTTAATCCTGGAAGCTGATTACTGGGCTGGCATAAAACACAAGAAAACGGTCGAAGATACCGATGTTAAAAAAGCCATTCAATCACAATCGCATCGCATGGACAGAACCAGAGAATTATATTACGAAGACATCGATCGCAATTTTATTGTCATTCATACGGAAGGAAAACGTGTGGGCCAAGTTAATTGTTTATCTGTCAGAAAAGTCGGTAATTTTTCTTATGGCCATCCCACCCGCGTAACGGCTCGCATCCGTGCTGGCAAAGGAAAGCTAATTGATATACAACGAGAAATTAAATTAGCCGGACCCATGCACTCTAAAGCGGGTATCATCATCGCGAATTTTCTAGCCAGCCGATTTAATCAAGGTGAAATATTTTCTTTATCGGCTAGCTTAGCATTTGAACAAATTTATTGTTGGACGGATGGTGATAGCGCATCGGTTGGTGAACTATGTGCCCTACTGTCAGCACTCGCAGATACGCCTCTCAAGCAATCTTTTGCCATCACAGGTTCCATTGATCAATTTGGCAAAGTTCAAGCTGTCGGTGGCATTAACGAAAAAATTGAAGGTTTTTTTGATGTTTGCGTGGCTAAGGGGTTAACTGGGAAACAAGCCGTATTGATCCCAACGATTAATATTAAAAATTTAATGCTAAGAGAAGATATTGTAGAAGCTGCACGGCTCAAAGAATTTTGTATTTATCCCATCGAAACCGTTGATGAAGCCATGACACTCTTAACTGGATTAGAAGTTGGCGAAAAAGATACGCAAGGCAATTTTCCTGAAGGGTCGGTTTATTATAAAGTTGAGCAGTGTTTGCGGAGGTTTGCAAGATCCAGAAAAAAAAGTACCTGAGTATGCTCCTAATTAGGCTTAGGGCTTTATGTCATCCCCCAATCCTTTTATTGGGGATCTTCTCATCGGTGAACAGGTCCCCGATAAAAGCATTCGGGGATGACAAAAAATCAGCTGTTTCAATTTGTTTCCCTGAAATTGCTGGGACCCGTTCACCGGGTAAAATGATGCCCACTAAATTTAAAGGATCGACTGCTGCCATCGTCACCGCTTCGGTTACAAAACCTTTTCTCCGCATAGCACGCAATCCATCTACGGCATAAGGAAGCGCAAATTGCTCGCCTAAAAAACCGCTGACAAAACGGCCACCTCGCACCTCGCCTCGTTCTTCAAGACGGCGAAAAGCCAGCAATAATTCACGCCAGCGTGGAATATTTCTTTCTCGTGTCAGGAGATCACGAAATACCACGCCATATCGCGTGAGTAACATCCAACAAGCAGATTCAATTTGTTTCGTTGGTTTAATTTCAGCATCGGAATATAACAATGCCCAACGACCGGTGCTATAACTTTTAATGGAACGTCGTCGTCCTGTTCTACCTAATCGACGCTTCGGATCAATCAACGAGCGCAAATTATCAAACCCATCTGCTGTGATGAGACCAGCGGTCACTAATTCCCACAGACCCATTTCAACTTCCGATTTCAAGCGATTTATTCCGCGGACAATATCGACGAAAAAAGAAGCGCCTTTATGTTGTAAATATTCATAAATTAATTGAGCCACATGACTCAACATCGCTAAATGATTTTTATCTGTGAGTGGATGACTGGGCAACCAATCTGATTCTTCGCGAACAAAGAAAGTGATAGGAGCCACACTAGTGGGCAATATTCTTTTTTTAGCCGACTCATCGGCTAAAAAAGGTGAGGACAACCGGCCCCAACCCACGATGCCCCGCAAGCATAAACGCTCCAGCCAATCCGAATCATAATTTTTCATACGGGGCGCGAAAATTTGTTTCTCCCATGCATTGGCCGGGATTTCAAATCCTTGCAATTGTTTGATAATTTCTAGTAATCCATGTTCATCTCGAACTTTTGTACCTGGGACAAGATGTTGCCAAGACATCAGCCAGTGAAAAAACTGGGCTGGCGTCACGGGTTCTATTTCTTTGCGTAATTTTCCTAATGTTAAATGATGAATACGTGCCAATAAACGTCTTTCACACCATTCAATTTGTTCCATCCTACGAAAATGCCCGCGTAAAATAAACCCTGTGTTTTCCAATTGAATAAGTGCTGTGGTCATATCTGTTTCATTAATACTTACAATATCAGATAATTCTTGCTCCGTAGTGGGGCCTAAATGCAATAACCAGCCGCGCAATAAAGTTAAAATGGCTGCATCGCGTGTTGAAAAAGGTTGTGAAATATCTACAAATGATTGCTCGAAAGTAGCATGCGGATAAATAATGGAAAATAATTTATTTTTTTCAGCGGCTAACCAGACTCGTTTATTTTCAATCAATGCTGTTCCTGCTCGTCTTTCAGCGATCAATTCTGAAAAATAATTTTCCCATTGTGGAATGGCTTTTTCGCAGGGGAAAATAATAATCGTTTGTAAAAAATCATGGAGTTCATCGGCATTTCGCACATCTGGCCAAGCTTGTTCCTGAACTTCCAGGATCACGGACAGATCTAATTTTCCGGTTTCTTGTAACACCGAAGCCGGTAGTACACGGCGCATTTCGACCGCACGGGTACGACGCTCTTCTAGGGGTGCATCATCTAAAAATGCGTACGGGTTGGCATTCAATAATTCATGAGAAAAAACAGAAGGTGCCGGTGTGTCCACCGCCAAACATTGAATTTCGTTTTTTACGATCGCAGCTATTAGATTTTCTGTGCCTTCGATATCTAGTGCCTCGATCAATACATCACGCATGGCTTCAAAAACCAAGGGATGATCGGGTAATTCAATATCTTCTCCAGCCAAATTATCTTGGCATGCTGCCGCATTTGGAAAAACCGCCGCCAGTAAGTCATCGGATAACATACGTAAAATAGAGGGAGGAATTTTTCGTCCACCCCGAAAACGGGCTAACGCCAATGAACGAGTTGCCACCCAACGCCAACGTGTCTTAAATAGGGGCGATTGCAAAACCGCTTGGACGAGTGTTTCTCGCAAGGTATTAGGATGTAGAAAATGAAACACGTCCGCTAACGGAAAACTATGTTGTTCTGCTAAAGAAATAGTTAGACCATTGTCTGTCGCTGCGGCTTGTAATTCAAAATTAAATGAACGGCAAAAACGTTTTCGTAATGCCAGTCCCCACGCTTTATTGATCCGCGCACCAAAAGGTGCATGCATGACTAATTGCATGCCGCCTGATTCGTCAAAGAATCGTTCGGCAATGATTACTTTTTGTGTGGGAATTGCACCTAGCAGCGCTTTGCCTTGTTGTAAATATTCTATTATTTGTTCAGCACCTGCTTGATCGAGACGACAATTTTCTTTTAACCAATCGAGGGCGGAAAGTGATTTGACAAAAAAATCATCCACTTTTTCTCGTAACTCTGAAACATATAAAGAAAGCTCTTTGCTACGCGCAGGCGCTTCGCCTAACCAAAAAGGCACGGTAGGAGGAGCGCCTTTCGCATCTTCCACTAAGACACGCCCGAGAGCACTTTCAATACGCTTAATTTTCCAAGAAGTGGTGCCCAATAAAATAATATCCCCACGATTACTTTCAATCGCAAAATCTTCATCCAATGTGCCCACCATGACATGCGTGGGCTCTACAATCACTGTATATAAAGCATTGTCAGGAATCGCACCGCCACTCATGATGGCTGTCAATCGAGCACCACGGCGCGCTTTGATGCGATGATTGACTTGATCCCGAAATAAATAAGTACCATAACGGCCACGTGAGCCTGCAATGCCTTCGGATAACATGATCAACAGTGAATCAAATACGTCTCGCGATAAATTTTCATAGGGTTTGGCACGTTTGACTAAAGCAAATAAATCATCTTCTTGCCACTCTTCTGTCACACACGCCGCGACCATTTGTTGCGATAAAATATCTAACGGTTCTGGTGGCATGATGAGCTGATCTAAATCGCCTTGACGAATAGCATAAACCAGGGCTGCGCACTCTATTAATTCATCTCGCGTGGTCACAAAAAATCGGCCCTTGGAAATGGCACCATGCCAATGGCCTGCGCGACCTACGCGTTGTAACGCGGTAGCAATGGCGCGGGGTGAACCCATTTGACAAACCAAATCAATGGCGCCAATATCTATCCCTAATTCAAGAGAAGCAGTTGCCACTAACGCTTTTAAGGCACCTCTCTTTAATTTTTCTTCCACATCCAAACGTAATTTTCGCGATAAACTTCCATGATGTGCAGCCACTTGATCTTTACCGAGTCGTTCTGCCAAATGGTGCGCAACGCGTTCTGCCAACTTTCGTGTATTCACAAAAATCAGCGTTGAGCGATTTTGTTGCGTGAGTTCAGCTAAGCGATTATAAATTTCATCCCACATTTCATTGGATGCAATTGAACTTAATTCGCTTGCGGGTACTTCAATTGCTAAATCTAATTGTCGTTGATGGCCAATAGAAATAATTTCAGGTTGTGGCCTAATTGCTTTTGCAGGGGCACCGGATTTTTCAGTGGACGCAGCTGGGCGGACACATGGGTCCGCTCCTACAAAAGCGGTGCCAACCAAAAAATCTGCCACATCCTTAAGAGGTTTTTGGGTAGCAGAAAGCCCGATTCGGGTAAAAGGCTGTTGGGTTAATGCAGCTAATCTTTCGAGTGATAACGCTAAATGTGCGCCGCGTTTGTTATTCACTAACGCATGAATTTCATCCACAATCACGGTCTTGATCGTTTTTAATATTTCACGACTTTTTCCTGCGGTCAGTAAAATATAAAGGGATTCCGGTGTAGTCACGAGAATGTGTGGTGGCTTTTTTAACATGGCTTGACGCTCACGTGCTAATGTATCGCCCGTCCGTACCGCTACGTTGATCGGAGTCATCGTTAGACCACGTTCTCGGGCAAGATCGGTGATTTCTCGCAAAGGTTCCGTTAAATTTTTATGAATATCATTACTGAGCGCTTTAAGTGGCGACACATATAAAACCGTGGTTTGATCAGATAAGGTACCGTCTTGGGACTGACGAACGAGCTGTTCAATGCAGACTAAGAAAGCAGCAAAGGTTTTACCGGAGCCTGTAGGCGCCGAAATAAGTGTATCTTTGCCCGCTAAAATTGCGGGCCAGCCTTGTACTTGAGGCTCGGTAGGCGAGCCGAATTTCGCGTTAAACCAATCGCGAACGAGCGGCATTGCCCAAAATAGAGACGGAATGTGAGATAACATATTGAATTTCGGCTAGTATAATAAGGGTTTTATGCTTAAATTATATACTATTTAGTGATAGGGGTCATATTTAGGATCTGTCAAAACTAGCTAACTTTTAAAATATTTATCGCCTATAACGTTCAAATTAAGCAGCAAGCGGTAATATTTGTCATTAAAATTCCAAAACCCGCTGATGAAAAATCCCAAATGAAAATAAATATTATGCCATTTATACCGGCGACGTTTCCGATTGTTACTTTTTCTGAATTACCTGAAATTGCAGGGTTCGATTTCGAAAGAAACCGGCCATTATACGCGGCTAGCAACATTTTTAGCATGGAATTTCAAGTATAAATGTAGCGCCTTTTCCTAAACCCTCACTGCTCACAGTTAATTTTCCGCCAAGCTCTTTAGCTAAAAGAGCACTGTTATGTAAGCCATAACCATGCCCATTTGATTTAGTAGTGAATCCAAAAGTGAAAATTTTGGTAAGATTTTTTTCTTCTATTCCTCTGCCATTATCAATAATAAAAACTTGTACTTTGTTGTTATTTTTTTTAAGTCTTATAATAATTTTTTTATCTGTCACTGAATTATCAGCGACAGCTTCTATAGAGTTTTTTATTAAATTAATTAGAATCTGCTGCAATTTTGCTTTTACCGATGATATTGGCAAAATCTCTTCAAAATCACGATTTAGCTCAATGCCTAATTGTCGAATCCTATTTTCGCTGATCATACAGGTTGTATTAATGAGTTCAGCAAGCAAAATGGGTTCCACTAGACCTTTACTACGTCCATAAGGTTGTTGCATGGCGATGATATTATTAACGTGCTCTAAATTGGTGGCTAACCTGGTTAATTCAGTTTTTACCGTGTTGTTTTCTATTGCTAATTCTTTAGATAATGCTATTAAATAGGGAATGATTAATTTACCGCGTTCGTCACTTTCAAGATATTCACTCACGTTATCTTTGTGTTGATCAAGTAATTCATTAATTTTTTTTAGCTCAACAGATTTAGAATTTCTTACTACTTCAAGCATCATAGCGGCTGAAACGTTAATACTATTTAAAACATTACCAACGTTATGCAGTATACTTGTTGCTATTTCAGCGATACCCGCGGTTCGTGATGTTGCAATTAGCTGCGTTTTAGCTTGTAATAAATTTTCTAACATACTATTTATGCTTTTTGCCAGTTCACCGATTTCATCATTTGTTATTATGGGAAAACGGTTATTAAGATTTTCCTGTGTAATGCTACCGGAAAAATTTTTTAACTTAATAATCGGCCTGGTAATAAGTATGGTTAGAATGAAACTAATTATCACTGCAATAAGAATAATGAGCATATTAAGAAGCAAAGTTATCCAGAAAATCTTTTGAGTGCCTTGAATAGCTTCTTTTTTTTCTTTATTTAAAAAATCTGTTTCAGTAATGATTGAAAATTTAATAAAACGCTCTAAATTATTTTGTGCAATATCGAGCGATTTTCTCAATAAAATTTGTTTCTCCTGGGAAAGATTTTTTTCTTTAGCATTAAAATTATCTAAAGCGCTAAGCACAACAATATCACGCAACCTGGTCAGTTCATTTAAATTGAGCAAGCTCTTCTTGCCATATGATATTTTTTCTTTATAAACTCTTTGCCATTCTTCAATTTCTCCTAGGTACGCTAGCATTTGGTCTTTAGTCGCCCCTATTTTTGTGGGAGTATTTTCATTACTAGACATCATAGCAATTTCATTATTGAAATTGTTAATAAATGACGTCACACGTCTTGTAGCCATTTGCATCTCAAGCAATGCTTGTAAGCGCGGAAAAGAATAATCGACTATATCAGTGAAATTATTTTTAATTTGATTGGTTGCACTAATTGTATATAAACTAACAGGTAGAGTAAGTAAGGTAACCAGAATGAATCCTAATAATAACTTATAGCGAAGGCTCATAAAGATTAATCCTTTAATGGAATGATTGCAGCTTCGCCAACACGTTTGCCCAGCATTTTTCCTTGATCCGCATCAATCGTAAAATGAATGCCACCCCATACACGGCCGAAGCTAGCTTCGTATGCTTTTTGCTGCCACTCCTTATCATTTTCTGGAAAGTAATAGGTTAGAACTGTTGCAGCTGCAGCTGAAATTGTTGAGTGTCCAGCAGGATAGCTAGGATGATTAGGTGTTGGCATGATTGTAACAATTGAAGGATCTAACATAAAAGGACGCTTCATCCAATATGTATATTTTGAATTGAAAACAGCAATGACAGCATCTGCCATGCTCATTGCAAGTACAGCGCGGACTAACAATATCTTATAAAGTGGCATATCATGTGAAAATATATAAGTATTAGCAATGACTAACCATAGCCCGGGGGGCGTGACAGTGCCAGGGTTACCGGCCCAAAAAACAACGGCTTTCTTTTGGTTAATCGTCACGTTAACCAAAGCATTTTTTGTTAGCTGAAGTTGATGCTGCCATTCAGGTGAGTTATATGCGGGTGGAGGAGATGCCACAAATTTTTTTACTGCTGTTATCCTCCAGGGCATCCAGGACCCAACATCTTGGCCAAAGTAGGGTCGTGTTCCTGCCCAAAAATGGTCTGCTGATTTTTCTGGATAGCTATGAGTATTCCTTTTATCCACTTCCATGCGAGACTTAATTTTGGTTAATACCATATTCGCTAATGCTTGCGAATACACATCTGTTGATTTATGAGCTTGACTTTCTAAATCAGAACACTGCTTTTTAAAAAACAGGCAAAGCGTTTGTGCAGAAATAACATCAATATTTCCCATGAAGCTATGCTTTATATCCATTGAAAGAAAAGCGGCATCGTGTTGTGCTATATAAAGATATGCGTACACCCGCGATGCGGGTGCGTCACCTAGTTTATTTGTTTTAATCAAATCGAATACGATATTGTCCCATTTTTGCAACTTATCTGTTGTAATTTCTTGGCTTGAATGCAATTTTTTTAATGACATTTTTTCTGCTTCACTGTATGAAAAATAAGTTGGCAAATAAGTTGAATTAAAACAAATGAGTTTATATAAAAAAAATAATATTATTAACAGAAATAATATTACTAAAATGAATATACATTTTCTATATTTTAGCATAGTTGATCTCACTTATTTTAATGGGATATATTTTTCCTTATTTAAAAGAGACGGATTTTTTAGAAGGTTTGTCAAATCAACCGATGACAATGGTTTTGTAAAATAATAACCTTGAATAGAGTTACATTCTTGTGTTTTTAGAAAATCTAATTGATTTTGGTTTTCAACACCTTCGGCTAACACATCCAAATTTAAACTTTTTGCCATCGAAATAATGGCATGAATAATAACTTCATCACCATGATTGAGCTTAATATTTTGTACAAATGATTTATCTATTTTCAACCGATCTAAGGGGATATTTCTCAAATAATTTAAACTAGAATATCCTGTACCAAAATCATCTATTGAAATTTGTATGCCAAGTTCTTTTAGGCTATTAATAGTTTTTATAATGCTAACATTGTTAATAATAATGTTTTCACTTAGCTCTAGCTCCAGAAATTCTGGAGATAATTTTTCTGCATCTAAAATATTTTTTACGATTTCAACAAAATTAAATTGCCGAACTTGTTGTGAGGTCACGTTTACTGCGACACGAATTTTACCTAACTTCTGATTTTGCCAAATTTTTGCTTGTTTGCAAGCTTCGCGTAACACCCATTCACCAATGGATGTAATGAGCCCTGTTTTCTCTGCAACTGAAATGAAATCGATAGGCAATAATAAGCCTCGTGTCGGATGGTCCCAGCGCACTAAAGCTTCGACTGCTTCCACTTTATTATTTGTAGTGTCGTACTGTGGTTGATAATATAAGCAGAACTGATTTTTTTTTAGTGCTTCATGCAATTCTAATTCTAATTCAAAGCTATCTAAACATTCTTTATTCATTTCTTCTAAATAAAACTTAAATTGATCTGCGCCTGCTTCTTTTGCACGATACATTGCTATATCTGCGTTACGTAACAAATCATCAATTTTTGTTGCATCTTTAGGATAGATACAAATACCAATACTTGTTGTAACAATTAGATTCCGACCTTGAATCTGAAAAGGCTGTTTTGTGGCATTTAAGATAACTGAAGCGATGGTGGCTGCACTGTCTTCAGAGGTAAGTTCATTTGCTATCAGTACAAACTCATCACCGCCTAAGCGCGCTAATGTATCACCTGCGCGCATTGTTGACTGTAACCGTTGCGCTATGCTACATAGCAGTTCATCACCTGCAAGATGGCCAAGACTATCATTAATTAATTTAAAACGATCTAAATCAAAAAAAAGTAGTGCAAACGGTTTTTTACTTCGGTTGCTGGTAGCAATAGCTTGTTGCATACGATCGTGTAGTAGAGCTCGATTAGGCAATTCTGTTAATGAATCATGTGTTGCTTGCCTATGTAATTCTTCAGTACGAATCTGTACTGTTTTCTCCAACGATTTTGTATAGCAACGTGATTCTTGCATCAATTTCCATTTTTGTGTGAGAGCACAGGCTAGTTGTCGTACGGCAATAAAATCGAAAGGTTTTTTTAAAATAAGCAAATTATCACTCTGGCCTAATTTAGCTATCGTCTCTTCCCAGGTATAATCGGAATAAGCAGTGCAGATAACGACTTGAATATCTTTATCTAACTCCCAAATATGCTTAATGGTTTCAACACCATCCCAGCCAGGAGGCATGCGAATATCAACAAATGCTAGTGCATAAGGATTATTTTCTTTAATTGCTTGTCCAATGCGTTTAACACCCTCTTGCCCTTGTGTTGCGGTATCAATTTTAAAGTGAGGCAGCGCAATATTAGGAGCATTTGTGTCTATCTTTGATGATCCAAATAATTGGTTGCTAATTTCATCCACAGCAGATGTTGTTTTTGTCAAAATTTTAATAAAGTCGTGGTGAATTTCCGTATTATCATCAATTACAAGGATGCCAAAATCGAAGTTTCTTTCTGCCATCAGCCTCACCCTCTCGTTAAGGTAAAACCAAGCCTTATCGAATATATGTTAACATATATTAATAGAGTAAATTGCAGCACTGACGCACCAACCTATTAGTTGACTATAATCAAACAATTACGCAGCAAGTAAAAACTTTCGTCGAGTCGCATCCTAAATATGGATTAATACAGCCTGACCATTTTATACCAATTGCTGAATCATGTGGTTTAATTGATAAAATTACTTGGCTACTTATTAAAAAGGCTATTCAAAAAATAAGTGATTTAAAAGAACAAATGGGATTATCTCTTATTTTATCGCTAAATTTATCACCTCATTAAAATGTTATGGTCGTATGAAGTGGCAGAATGATCGTGATTATGGAAATTTGCGACACAACCAGATGAGGCCGCGAAATCAAAAATTAAAGGAAAGAAAAAGAGCTAGTTTTCGGTTTGTTTTTCAGTTTTACACGTATCCCGGCTTATCTCGTTTAGAGGTAGTTAATTTTCCACTCCCATTTAAAAATAAAGCGCATAAGATTCCAATTATGAAAGCATGTGCGAATACATTTTCATTTACCAAAATACCCATCCCGATAAAAAATAAAAAAATTATTACAGATAGTGGCCGTATTAACACGCCTAAAATTAGTAGTATTCCAAGCGTGGTTTCAATTACAGCCATTAATAAAGTAAAAATTTCGACTCCCAATCCAAAAGTAAAACTGTTATGAATAATAAGCATTCCGATATCAATATTTGGATGCAAAAATTTATAATAAATTCCGCCATACACAAAATTTAAACCTGTACCCATTCTTAAAATAAACAGGGCTAACTCTCCCTTTTTTTCTATATTTATATTCGGTAAAACAGAAAACCTCCCACTTCCCATGATGAGAAGGGCTATTGCTATTGCAGCTATATATCCAGAGTAATAAACAACAATACTGCCAAATTGATAAAAAGCAATTGATAAGCCAATCAGTATTAACAATCCCATTAATCGATTATAAATTCCCAGGATTAAGCACGCAGCCACTATTAATTCGGCCCATTTAATCCAAACTAAATGTAAAGGTAACTGAAGATCTGAAACAAACAAAGTAGGAATGTAGGTTCCTTCAAAACCTTCTCTAGGAATCATTCCAAAACCAGCAATTATAAGTGTAATAGCCATACCTAGTCGCAGAAACAAGAGAGATAGATCATAATTATTAGGAAGATATTTTTGTAATTTTTGATAGTATTTTACTGAAATGAATTTACTCAGTAAGTAATATCCGTAAATTCCAATTACCATTAATATGCCAAAAGTACCATTAATTAAATTAAGACTGGTAAATAAAGATGGCACGGGTTTAGTACTCCATTCCATGAACTGTTCTGGTGTCATCAGCCATGCTTCATGCCCATAAATTATTGAGGGAAAATATATTAAAAATATCATTGATAAATTGATAATTTTTTTCAATTAGATACTCCTTCGAAAAAATATTACAATTCTTTTAATTGTTTAATTAATTCTTGAGCATTAAAAGTTGCATACCCTTCGCTATCATTATTAAAATAAGCCCAGATATGTTTGGCTTTGCTTTTTTTAATTTTTTTTACCCATTCTGCTAATTCGGTTTTAGTATAATTATGTTTATACCATTCAGATTTACCATGAAATCTTATATAAATATCATCCGCGCTTTTAATTAATTCATCGGGAAAATTTGGGCTACTACAAGAACAAAATATAATATTGTGCTTTCGAAACATTTCATAGACTTCTTGATTCCACCAACTGATATGCCGAAACTCTATAACATTTCTTCGTTTTAAATTTAATTGCTTAACAATTCTCTTTAATCTGGCAGAAGTAAATTTAAAACTAGGCGGGCATTGATAGAGAAAACCACCAAACTTTTCACCAAGTACATCAGCAATAATATCAAAGTCTTTAATTAATTCTTTAGTGCCTACAAATCGTTTGATGTGTGTAATTAGTTCTGAAACTTTTATTGTATAAATGAAATTGTTGGCCTTTGCTTGTTTATACCATGTTTTAACAGTATTTAATGTGGGCCAGGAATAAAAAGGAGCATTTAATTCTACAGTATTAAATTTTTTGCTATAGATATCAAACCATTCATTAGTTTTACTCTCTTTAGGATAAAATATTTCTCTCCAATGCCAGTAAAACCAACCCGAGCACCCTACATATAACTTGTCAGATAGCTTTATTTTTTGGATAGGCAGAGACTTAGTTGATTTTTGTATACGAAACTTGTGCATGGCTTTTGCACGCAGCAAATTCGTTTGCTGTTGCTTTTGACGACGCAAAGCTTTTCTGGCTCGCCATTCTTCTAAATTAAGTTTAGGATTTTGTGCTATCATCGACACTTCCTTTGTAAAGATTGCCGGTTACATGAATATGAAATTCATGATTCAATGCAAATTATTTTTTATAGTTTTATTTAAAATTTGAAGACTATTTTCTATCAAAACATCAATAAATTTTGATGGCTTACCTGAATAGATAAATTTTTGGACATGGGTAGGATGGTCTATCATTGCTATAGCAATGCAAGCTACCGCCATCTCCTCGGAAGAATTTTCTTTATCAGTTGCCAATCCCGTAACAGCAATACTCACTTGTGCTAAGCTATTTTTTAATGCTCCTTCCGCCATTTCTCGAGCTACAACTTCACTCACCGCTCCGTGCAAAAGCAGGCTGGAAGTTTTAACTTTAACTAAATTTTCTTTTGCTTGATTAGAATAGGTAACATAACCTCTTTCTAAAATTCCTGACATGCATGGGGATTTTGAAAATGCATAAGCAATACCACCACCCGTGCAAGATTCTGCGGTGACTAAAGTTAATTTATGTGTTTTACAAAATTCGCCTATTTCATTCACTAAAGATTTAATAGACATAACCGAGTCCTATATGAATTCTATTTTTTTAGTACCAATGATCTAAAAATTTCCGTAGCAGCAATAGCTGCATGATTCATCCCCACAACCATTTGACTTAGGCCGGTCACAACATCACCTATAGCATAAAACCCTGAAATATTAGTTTCTTGTTTAGCGTTTGTTATAAGTCTTTTATCTTGGATATGATGCGCACCTAACTGAATAGCTAAGTCTGATCTTGCTACACAGCCTAATCCTGAGTAAACACTATCAAAATTATAATATTCATTCCGCGTCTTGATAGTTATACTTTTATCTTTATTCACAATGACTTTCTCAATTCTATTGGAGGATATTCGAATGCCATTTTTTTTAAAAAAAATATCTTCTTCTTGAGTTAATTTGATAGGTGAATTCAATGTAAAAATAGTAATATCCTTTGAATAATTATTTAAAAATATTGCTTCATTAACTGCTTTTCTACCCTGAGCAATTAACCCAATTTTTTTATTAATTACTTCATAGCCATCACAAATAACACAATGGCGGATAACTCCATTTTTTATTGCAAATGTTAAATTATGGATATTAGTTTCAATATCGACTACGCCAGTCGCTAAAATAATTTTTTTAGCATAAAATGCTGATCGAATATTTTCGACTTTGAAAATTTTTAACTTTGGTTCACATGTAATGGTTTGAGTGGTGTCATGTATAATACAATTGGAATATCTATTTGATTGTTCACGCATCAAACGTAGAATTTCTTCCCCCGAAATACCCGCGGGATAAGTGGGAAAATTATGAGATATAGGAATTAGTCGCGCTCGACTTTCCAGATTGTCAATTAATTTTATATGACAGCGATACCGCCCCAAATAAGTTGCAGCTAATAAACCCGCTGGACCGCCACCAATAATAATACATTCTAATATCTCCATGTTAATTTATCCTAAATATTAAATAGCTAGTACCGATACTTTTAGCATATTCTAAATTTCAGGAGCTAATTTACTGCTTATATTAAAAAGACTTTTCTATTAAAAGTAAGTGCGATAAATTAAAATTAATAAACCTAATGGAACTTCTAATAACCAAGCAATGATATATAACGACTCCTTTTGGAGATGGATGAGGCCTGTGTAATAAAGGGTGTGCATCGAGCTTGATCAATGGGACGGCCGTTTACACAAAGAATTTTTCAGACTCTACATTTACTTTATTCTTCTTTATGCTGTCACACACCTCAAAAGAAAACAAACCTTTTTCGATCAATTCTTCCTTATACCGAGATTTGCTGGCTTAAAAATTTATACTACACATGCTAGATTATGCTCCTTCCAAGCAGCGTAACCTCCTTCTAACATCATCACGCGAAATCCGTTTTTTGCAAAATGGTAAGCAGCGTAGGCTGCTAAAGGGCATTGCTGCGAGTAACTATAAAAAATATTGATTTTTTCTTTATTGACCAGTAAAAAACTTTGCCAATTATCTTCTGGGATATTTTTAGCCCCAGGAATATGTTCTTGAGCATAATCTTCAGGGTTTCTGACATCAATAATTTGTATCGTATGATCGGTATTAATAAATTTATTTAATTGAATGGGGCCGAGTGTAAATGCTAATTTATTTTTAAAATAATCGAGAGCCGATTCAGGTTTATTGAACCCTTTAATTTCATCGCATACTATTTTTTGCATAATTATATTTCCTTCGTTTTAAAGAATTTTTTAAGATAAAGTATATTAATTAATAAAATTTTTTATTGATTTACCTAAGAATGTTACTTATTAATTAGGCATATCTACACAAAAATAGAATAGAACCGCATTTTTAAAAGTAAAATACTAATTTTAGTAGCAACAAATTTTTTCAGGATACATAACTCTAACTTTGATGCTTGCCGATAGGGCGTATAGACGTGTTCCACCTAAAAAATCTTTGCCTCTACAGAAAACTATAATTAATAGGGTTTTTATTTTTAAAAAAAGTAGTATCAGCCTTTAAATAAAGAAGCTATTCCACTCAATTTATAGCAGACGACATTGGTAAAATGGATTTAGCTGTATTTGGTTTGTAGGTATCTATCGCCTCACGATTCGCCTTACTATTCTCTCATTGGTGGCTGCTGCTCAGTCATGAGTTTTAGCTCAGGACCTCGTTTAAAAATAGTATATTTTATTAGTAGCGGCTCTACTTTCTGTAAAATATTTAGGCATCGTTATTATTTTATATAATATATTTCCAAAAAAAACCTAGAAGAAACCAGAAGACAATAGGTAAAAATATGTAGCGACTTTATAAATGAAGCTTTCTTATAATAAGAACAATTGATAAGGATTTTATTTTTACATACGTTTCATCACAGTTCCATGAATCGCATGTGCCTTTAAATAAGGCTTCGTTCGTTTACTGATTTCAGGCGCGTACTCTTGAACCCAGCGAAAAATAGTAGACAATCAAGCGCAAAACCTCTCTCTGCTGCAATCTCTTTTAAATCACGATAGGACAAGGCATAATGTGAATACCCTGTTACTAGCCAAAGAAGCACTTCACCTACAGCATGCTTTCATTTAAATGGTTTTGATTCGTCTTTGTGCTTTTTACTAACCATGAGTATCAGTTTCAACTTCAACGGGGCGCACAGATTAGCAAAAAAGAGTTTTTTTCAACAGCGCCTCACGCCCTAATTACGTACTTTTCCCGACTCAGAGGGTTAATACATCTGTGGAATCCCAGTTCTGACGCACCAACTTATAGCAACCTACAAATCAAAGACTTATATACCCTTCTAATAAAAACATCGCGCTCACTATCAGGGTTACGGCTTAAATTTGAGCGGGGTAAACGGTCATCAGATCATCAAACGCATGAGCCAATGCGCATTGTTCCGCATGCAAGAACACTGCGTAAAGCACGCGAGCAAGTTAAACATATGGTGATGAATGAGGTCTCTCCTCGCAAAATCAGAAATTATCTTAATCATTGGGTAACGTGGTGGGTAAGGGCTTCAGAGACTTGGCAATATAACGAACTTTTG
>CAZTDR010000029.1:0-32513 GCA_964612855.1 uncultured Coxiellaceae bacterium | reverse complement strand
CGCATTCTACAGCCTTAGGTTTTTATGTCAACACTATTTTTAAAAAAATTTTAAATTATTTTTCATAGACTAATTAGTGATCAAGTTGATCTTGGCGAAACGGCGTTTGCCTACTTGCAAAATGACGGTTTGGCCTGCATTTAACGTCAGCGCACGATCATTTACACGCTCTCCATCCAACTTGACTGCACCCTGCTGAATCATACGAAGCGCATCCGATGTGCTATCCGTTAACCCCGCCATTTTTATAATATTAGCAATCGCCAGCCCGTCTTTTTCTGTTGGTAAGGAAATTTCCGGCATGTCTTCCGGTAATGCCCCCTTCTGAAATTGCGCAATGAAATTTTCACGCGCCCGCACAGCCTCAGCACGATCATAAAAGCGCTCAACTAATTCTTCCGCCAAACGAAACTTTATATCGCGCGGATTTAAGCCATTATTTACTTCTTCTCGATAGCTTTTGATTTCTGCTAATGAACGAAAGCTAATTAATTCGAAATAAAGCCACATTGTCTCATCAGACAACGACATGACTTTACCAAAAATATCACTCGGCGATTCATCAATCCCAATATAGTTCCCGAGGGATTTTGACATTTTTTTAATGCCATCGAGCCCTGGCAGCAAAGGCAACATGATAACTGTTTGGGGTTTTTGACCAAAATGTTTTTGTAATTCTCGCCCCATCAGCAAATTAAACTTTTGATCTGTCCCACCCAATTCGATATCGGCCTGCATCATTACCGAATCATAACCCTGTAAAAGAGGGTATAAAAATTCATGAATGGCAATGGCTTGTCCACTAGTATAACGCTTATGGAAATCGTCTCGCTCTAACATACGAGCAACCGTGTGTGTTGCCGCAAGCTTAATTAAGTCGGCGGGACTCATTTTATTCATCCATTCCGAATTCAACATCACTTTGGTTTTTTCTGGATCTAGCACTTTGAAAACTTGTTTTTTATAAGTCAGCGCATTTTCTTCTACTTGCTCACGTGTTAAGGGGGGACGTGTTTCATTTTTCCCCGAAGGATCGCCGATCATGCCGGTGAAGTCGCCAATTAAGAAGAGAATTTCATGCCCCAAATCTTGTAATTGACGCATTTTATTGAGCAAAACGGTATGGCCCAAATGCAAATCGGGTGCTGTGGGATCAAAGCCTGCTTTAACACGTAAGGGCTTGCCGGTTTTTAAGCGCTCTATTAAATCACTTTCTAATAAAATCTCTTCTGTGCCTCGTTTAATAATTTCTAGCGCTTGATCTACTGCGTTCATACTTTACTCTCTGGATAAAAGGTGAAATTATGGCACAAACTTGCGAAGTATAGCTATGTCAGATGAATACGCAGCCGGGCGGACACATGGGTCCGCCCCTACCGAGAGGGTGGTTTAATGAGTGAGCTCTATATTGGGTTAATGTCCGGAACGAGCATGGATGGAATTGATGCTGCGCTGGTGGATTTCAGTCAATCACATCCTCGGCTGATTGATGCTTATTGCATGCCGTATACCACAGAAGTTCGCCAGTCTATTTTAGCGTTATGCCAACCGGGGGAAAATGAAATTAATCGCTTGGGCGCGATGGATGTTTTATTAGGAAAAAAATTTGCTGCTGCGGCCTGGCATTTATTGCAAAAAAACCAAGTAAAACCTAACGACATCCGTGCAATCGGCTCGCATGGACAAACCATTCGTCATCATCCGGCAGATAGGTTCACGCTCCAAATTGGCGATCCTAATATTATCGCGGCAGAAACAGGAATTACCACCATCACGGATTTTCGGCGTCGTGATATCGCTTGGGGTGGTCAAGGCGCGCCTCTCGTTCCTGCTTTTCATCAAGCAATCTTTGCAACTCGGCAAAACCGCGCCATTGTAAATATTGGTGGTATTGCCAATGTTACGTTGCTTTCTGCTGATCAACCTGCCGTTTTGGGCTTTGATACAGGGCCTGGCAATACACTCTTGGATCTCTGGGCCGAAAAACACTTACAACAACCACGCGATGAATCCGGTAACTGGGGCAAGCAAGGCCGCATTCAGCAAGATTTATTGCAAGCCATGCTGGCTGATCCTTTTTTTCAGCAAGCTGCGCCGAAAAGCACGGGGCGAGAGTATTTTAATTTAAGATGGCTACAACAATTTCCACTTAACCATTATCAACCTGTCGACATACAGTCGACACTCACTGAATTAACCGCACAAAGTATTTTGCGTTCAATTGAACCTTATTTTTCTGCGGGCGAAATAGTGATTTGTGGTGGCGGTATTCATAATACATTTTTATTAGAGCGCTTGCGTGATAATGCGAAGAAATATTCTGTTGAGTCGACTGAAAAATACGGTACACACCCAGATTGGGTAGAAGCCATCGCATTTGCATGGCTAGCCAAACAAACTCTCGCCGGAAAACCAGGCAGCCTTCCAACTGTGACAGGTGCAAAACAAGCAAGCATTTTGGGTGGCGTTTACTTTGTTTAGGTATTTCTCTTCTTAACACCTCAATTTCTTCCTGAGTTTGACAGCCTCGATAGCTAAACTATAATTTAGCCACAAAAACGAGGATAAAATAAAATGATGACGGCTTCTAGTGCAAACAAAGATCAACCTAACTATCTTACTATTCAAGAAATAAATGAAATGCAATTTTCTGATGAGGATAAAAACGCATCCCAACAATGGTTGGAATTTTGCCTCACATAGAACAAGAATTAATAAATCTCATGAAATTACCACACTTATCACCCATCAAGATTATCGTTGAGTATGCTTGTGAGCTCTCTAAAGAATTACTTGAAAAGTTACCTGATGATAAACGTAGGCTTTATGAAAGCTCTCCTGTCGAATTTGCGAAATTGGTTTTGGCAGAATCCATGTAAGAGCAAGAGGACCAGGAGCATAAAAATACCAGTACCACATCTTGGCGGGCCACCTTGGGTTTAAAAAAAGCTCAGCCTAAACATGCCCAAACTGTTCGCGATTGCCAAGCCAACGTTTGATTAATAAATCAACCAACTCTGGATATTCACCTTGCAGCAAGCTTGCCGCTTGCTGCACAGCAGGTAATAAATCGCTATCACGCATTAAATCGGCGATACGCAAGGCAACATCGCCGGTTTGTTTAGTGCCTAGCACTTCACCCGGGCCGCGTAATTCGAGATCACGTTGCGCGATTTTAAAACCATCTGTCGTTTCTCGCATCACGGCCAGACGCGATTTGGCCAATTGTGAAAGCGGCATTTGGTACATTAAAAGACAGTGGCTAGCGATCGCACCGCGCCCAACACGTCCACGTAATTGGTGTAACTGGGCCAATCCTAAACGTTCCGCATTATCAATTACCATCAAACTCGCATTAGGCACATCGACGCCCACCTCAATCACGGTAGTTGCTACCAATAAATGCAGTTCGCCTTTTTTGAATGCTGTCATAACCGCATCTTTTTCTGCCGCTTTCATCCGGCCATGCAATAAGCCAATTTTCAATTCCGGCAACGTGGCTCGCAATTCTTCGGCCGTATTTTCAGCTGCCTTACATTGCATGACGTCGGATTCTTCAATTAACGTACACACCCAATAAGCTTGTCGACCTGACGCACACGCTTCCCGAATACGCAGTAAAATTTCTTCGCGACGTGTGTTTGAAATAACGCGCGTTGTGACAGGCGTGCGTCCGGGTGGCAATTCATCGATGACAGAATAATCTAAATCTGCATAGACACTCATCGCAAGTGTCCGTGGAATGGGAGTTGCTGTCATAATTAATTGATGCGGACAATTATTAGTACGCATGCCTTTTTCGCGAAGTAAGGCACGTTGTTGCACACCAAAACGATGCTGTTCGTCAACAATCACGAGCGCAAGATTGGCAAACTCGACTTCTTTTTGGAAAATAGCATGCGTGCCAATGATCACATGCGCCTCATGTTGTGCAATAGCAGCGAGCGCTGCACGACGTGGAGCGGTTTTCATGTGACCTGACAACATGACTACTTTCAATTTTAAAGGTTCCAGCCATACCTGAAAAGTACGAAAATGTTGTTCAACCAATAATTCAGTCGGCGCGAGTATAGCGGTTTGATAGCCGCTATCAAATGCCTGCAGAATAGCAAACGCGGCAACCACAGTTTTGCCTGAACCGACATCCCCTTGCACCAAACGCAACATGGGACGCGGCTCACCTAAATCACGCGCCACTTCTTCTGCCACTTTTTGCTGCGCAGCCGTTAATTTAAACGGCAAATTCGCCAGTAATTTTTTATTTAATTTTCCTGGGTTTTTAAAAGCATATGCTTGCTGAACTTGAAACGTCTTTTTTAAATGTAACAAACTCAAGCGATGCGCGAGCAATTCTTCAAATATTAATCGCTTTTGTGAAACATGCCGGCCTTCCACGAGCAAATCCAAAGGCGCATCGGTAGGTGGACGATGGACAAACTGCAGCGCTTCTTTTAAAGAAGGAAGTTGCAAGGTTTGCAAAATGGCAGCCGGTAACACTTCTTGTAACAATCCGCCATCACCAATCAACTGCAACGCTTGATCGGTTAATTTGCGTAGCATGAGTTGGCTAATGCCTTCGGTTGTGGGATAAATAGGCGTGAGCCTGTCTTCGATCAGTAAGGGCATTTCTGGTGTCACTATGCGATATTCTGGATGGATCATTTCAACACCGTGGGTTCCTAAACGTACTTCACCAAAGCAGCGTATTCGCATGCCTATTTTTAAATGCGTGCGCTGGAGCCCATTCACATAGAAAAAACGTAAATGCAACTTGCCGCTGGCATCGTTGATGCGCACAAATAAACGCGTACGACCGATTTTGGGCGTGGTAACGGATTCCACTTCGCCTTCGACAACCACATGCTCACCCGGCAATAAATCACGTACGCGATGGATACGGGTACGATCTTGGTAGCGCAGCGGTAAATGAAATAATAAATCTTGGACGTGATAAATACCGATATGAGCGAGACGCTCGGCAATCCGTTTGCCAACGCCTGTTAAGTGCTGGCATGGGAGCAAACTGAGATCGGTATTACTCTGATGCGTTTTCAAGATAGACCCCTTCAAAACGCAGCAGAATGGAATAACGGATTTTGAAATGGCTTTTGTAGGGATGGATTCATGTATCGGCTCTACAAAAGCTGCTTTGATACTTCATACTTTTCATATATCCCTCACAACGCGGAACGACTTTGTTGGAGGGATATCTTACACGAAGATAGAAAACTGTAAGAAGAGAAAAGTATCTGTCACGACTTAGCTATTTCGTCTTACTACAAAACTTGTCACTGGTGTTACTTTAGTACTGTCAGCCGAAACCGTAACCGGATTATTTGAGGAATTCTTACAAACGGTTACGGCTTTTTTTTCGGTAGAAGGCTTTCCTACAGAGAAAAATGCCAGGGGAGGGCTTCCAACAGCTAAATAACGAGGTAGAACTGGTTTACCCGAGGCATCGAGGATTGGAATCGAGGAAGGATGAAAATCAGAAAGGCTGCCCGGCATTACTTGCGGAAAATCTGTTTCTTTGGGTTGCACTGCCGATCGAGGAGTACAGGGACCTTTTTTATCTTCTTCTCCTTTTTCCTTTTTTTTATCTAACTCTTGGCTTAAAAAAGATTTCCGTAGTGATGACATAATACCCCCCTCAGTAAGTTTTAGAATAAATTAACAAAAGCAGACTATAAATTATAATGCGGTATTTTTAAAATTTTACTTTAGGTAAACCAGCTTTTGTCAGTACTTTTTATACTAGGGTCTGTTTACAAGTAGATCGGCTTTTTAAAAATATATTACGCTTGTCGTCAAGCAGATCAGTAAAGGTGGATTACGATGCAAAAAGCGCATCTAATCCACCCTACGTTTTTAACCTGAAAATCAGAGGTGACGCGACTTGCAAGACTTGTGAATTTGGCTATTTATTGGTGCGGCTTGGGATTCGATTGAGGAGCGGGTGGAGTCGGCTCTTGTGGTTTTTTCTCATGATGAAACATGCTAAATGCCCCCACGCCTAATATATTGTGACGAGCTTGCTCGCCAATTTCGCTTACGAGCTGCGTTTTTAAAATATCATCAACCGCTTGTCGAATAGGCGAAGCAGCAGGTCGTTTGAATTGTTTATTGGCATCTTCATATGAACATTCAATCCCCTTCTCACTAAACTGAATGTGTAACGTAAATTTTTGCTGATTATTTATAAATTCATATTCTTGGACAGAGGGTTTCAAAGAAGGGTTTATTCTAACATCATGCAATCGCTTGATCTCGACAAGATGATCACTCAAAGACTGATGAACTGTCTCTGGGGGATTCGTACTATCAAGTACAATCGGCTCACGTGTTTTCATTTCCTTTCCATCCCTTTTGATTGAATAACGACTTATTTTGTTATTCTTTTATTCTACCGCTTAAAGCTTAACAGAGTCTTAATTTTAAGTGTCTATATTGTAGTCAATCACTAACGGCGCATGGTCAGAAAATCGCTGTTCTTTGAAAATACTGACAGATTTAATTTTGTCCTTTAAACCCGGGGTAATTACTTGATAATCAATGCGCCATCCGACATTTTTCGCCCAAGCCTGCCCACGATTTGACCACCACGTGTATTGCTCTTCGGCTTGATTAACGACCCGAAAAGCATCGATGAAACTTAATGTACCAAATAACTCATCCATCCAGGCACGCTCTTCAGGCAAAAACCCTGAATTTTTTTGATTACCACGCCAATTTTTCAAGTCAATTTGGCGATGGGCAATATTCCAATCACCACAAATAATCAATTCATTGCCTTGTTCACGTAATTCAATTAAATGTTCTTTGAAGCGTTTCAAAAAATCGAATTTCACGGCTTGGCGGATTTCACCACTGGAGCCCGAGGGCATATAAAGTGAAATCACCGTTAAATGGTCAAAATTAGCTTCCACGTAACGACCCTCTTGATCTGCTTCCGGCCAGCCTAATCCTGTTCTCACACGTAATGGTTCTCGCCGCGTATAAAGACCAACACCGCTATACCCTTTTTTTTCCGCAAAATGAAAATAACTGTGATAGCCTTCGGGTTTAAATAATTGATCAACCAAGTCGGCTTCTTGTGCCTTCACTTCTTGTACGCAAACAATGTCCGCGTTTTGTTCGGAAAGCCAGGTAAAAAAACCTTTTTTAGCGGCAGAGCGGATGCCGTTTAGGTTTAAGGTGATAATGCGGAGCATCTAAGTTTCTTACCTCTTACGTAAATCAAACTAAAAACGTAGGGTGGATTAGGTGCGTTTTTTGCACCGTAATCCACCTATATCTGCCGCTGAATGGTGGATTACGGTGCAAAAAACGCACCTAATCCACCCTACAAGGCTTACTTCGTGTCATCCCCAAATGTTTTTGTCGATGACACTAAAGGGGGCACCCAGGAATCATGGCCATAATGCGACACACAAGCATCTAATTCCCCAACAAACTATTTAATATATCCCCCGCTTTTCCAGGAAGCTGCTTCTTAATCTCCTCAAAGTTTTGATTGCCGATTTTCTTCAACTGTTGCTGTGCAACCGATTTCGCTATGGCTGCAGAATCCAAACGGATAGTGGGGTCTTTTAAATTGCCGGTAATTAAAACAGGTAATGTTAAGCCGTACAAGTTCATCAAATTATCTTGTTGATCTGCACGCTGCTTGACGACGGTCTGCAAAGAATAATCAATTTTTTGATTAACCAAATCAATGGTACCGGCGCCTCGTATAGCAAATCGTGGGGTGTCTGAAAATAAGTCATTGTTGGTAATGACACCGCTGCGGATCACGGCTGTTCCAGATAATGTTCCAAAATTAGTTTGGTTAGTATTGGTTGCTGTCGACGCGTGGCCTTTGAGCATCGCATAGCCCGAATCCACTAAATAACCTAAATCCACACCCACAATCGAACCATTTTTAAAATTAAACTGACTCACACCATTTAAATTTTGCAGAATAGCATTTGATTCAGCACCGGACGTGGTAATTTGCATTTCAAAATTACCTGCGCCTGCAATTTTAATTTTTTGGTTTTTACCTGCCAAATCTTCCACCAACGGCAATGCTTGAACATTGGCGAGGGTCGCGTGCAATGTGATTTGAGGTACAGCACCATTTAAGTTAACAATAGTCTGTCCCGACAAGGTTCCTTGATACACATCCGCTGTAATCGGTGACAAATCTAACACGCCTTTTTGTAAGTGCGCTTTCGTCGAAATGTGAGTCATCATCAAGTTTTCAACTTGTAATGTATCAATGCTGACATTGCCGTTGGCGCTAACACCGGCTGCCCCTGTCGTAAAATCAACCTCCCCTTTGACCATTTTAGCGGTTTGCAAATTGGGAGCATCTTGGTGAATTTGTTGCAAGGTTTCTTTTAAATCAAAGGGCGATAAGTCTAAATGCCCTTTCGTTACCGGATTTTTTTGTAAGTTTGAAACATCAAATTTTCCGCTTAACGTCAGATTGGCAATTTTTCCTTTAAAATTCGTCCATTGTAATGTTTGCTGATTCAGATCCGCTAATAGGTCACCGGAAATATCAAAATTAATATTGCGCACACCTTGTTTCACATTCGCCACCAAATTTAAATCGCGGAATGTATAAACTTCGGCGGCCATATTCAATGCCACATTTCCTTTTAAAGCAGCACGACCGGTGAGAGCAGGATCATTTGCTGCAAAATCAAATGAAGCTTGAATCGCGAAAGGTTGAATCAAATTAATATCCTTCGCATCCAAAGCGAAATGTTTAATGTTGTAATATTTTTTGGTTTGTTCATCGGTATAATCAATGGCCGTATTGGTCACAGTCAAACCGGAAATAGCCAATCCCATGACCGCTCTTTTAGTATCGGTTTTTGGCGAATTCGCGACATTTTTTGTCCCGGCAGGGGATGCAACAAAATTCCAATTCGTTTTGCCATTTTTATCTTTAATTAAATGTAACTGCATTCCATCCAGCGTGATGCCGCTTGATTCAATCCGCCGATGAAATAATGGCATCAACTTAACTCCCACTGTCACATGGGAAATTTCAGCAAACATTTTTTCTTTAAAGCCGGCGGGATTACTTAAAGAAGCTTGCTCTATTTTGACACCGAGATAAGGAAAAAGGGTCCACGACATGTCACCCTTGATTACTAATTGTCGTCCGGTATATTTCATGACTTGTTCTGTTAAAACGGGTTTCAATCGATTAGGACTAACAAATGTGCTTAACAAGATAATAGCGAGAATGACCAGTGAGACGATAACTGCTAATAAAATACCGAGAATTTTGAGTGACTTACGCATGCGCATTTCCTTTGTGAAAGATGCGCATTATTGTAATCTAATCTAGGGATTGCTGCTATCTCGAGAAGAGCGCCGTTATTTTTGAATGCTTAGGGATGACAAAAGAAAAATGGAGCGGGTGATGGGAATCGAACCCACGCTATCAGCTTGGGAAGCTGAAGTTCTACCATTGAACTACACCCGCTTTTATACCGTTGGAATAATTTCTTTCGCCTCCATTACCATGGCTTTAAAATAATCATAACTCATATAATAAGTACCCTGATTACCCGCAGCAGCACCCCATGAATTACGCAACGTTAACACGCCTTTATGCGGCACCTTAAAGATATCAGTAATCACAGCATTTTCATTATATCCTGTGATAATCAAAGCATGCCCCCCATCGAGCACTTTGGACTTCACATCTTTAATTATCGCTGGGGTGAGAACCCAACTATCAGACGGTGCCTGATAAGAAGCCTGTATACCCGCATCGCTCACAAAATCATCGATTAAGATCCCCACTACTACACGGTGCCCTTTTAATAAGGCCAGTTTTACAGCGCCCAATAACGTTGTGGTATTCACTCGCGCAGAAAAAGCATCATTAATATTCATTAACGATTTATAAGAAAGTGCCGTCATGATTTTTTGGCTATGTTGAACAAAACTCATCGTCGACATAGGGCCACCCATGCTTCCGCTTTTAGGATACGCTTTTAACCCCCCACAACCCGCTTGTTTTTGATAGGCTATATTAACGACCCCATAGGTTTTTGCTTGCCACAATATGGATTCAGCCGATGCGCCATCCCAACCGCTGGGATAAGAGGGATGGTAATGATGCAAGTATTGACCTAACTCTAAATTGCATAATTGACTAATGTAGTCACCATGGTGATAAGCCGCATCCAATGCCGCCGTAGTCGCAAACGTCGCACAGGTACCAAAAGCGCCTTGATCCAGCACGGGCACATTATCCATCGCGTTTTCAACTGCATCAGCAGGTGCCGCCGTGACTGCCGCTAAATCGGTGGCTTCTTGCGAGCCATCTATATGATCTACTAAATAACGTTGCGCATCAGCTGATAAAACAATGTGCTGGAATAAAATTCTTTTGTTAATCGTTGCCGCATTTTGTAAATTAACCATGCCTTTTGCAGAAGTCGTGACAGGTTGAAGCAGCGTAATCATTCCCGGTTTAGTACCATCAATCACCACGGCGGACGCCGACGCAAATACGGAACTGATACCCAAAGAAAAAACTAAAGACATGGATACGAGTTGCTTTATCATTCTGATTTCTCCTATTGGACAGCATAGCTTAAAGGAAAAAGGCTTTTTTTAGAAGTTTTTTGTACAGCTACCCTAGAGCCTGCGCATGAAAATTTTCTTTGACAGAAATGTAGGGTGGCACGGCGTTTTTTGCCGTAATCCACCAAATAAAAAGCGGTCATTTTTTTATTTGGTGGATTACGACGCAAAAAACGCGTCTAATCCACCCTACATGTTACAAAAATTCTTTCATGCGTAGGCCCCGACAGCTACCCAAGGATTAACCCATGTATAAGCTCATTTTTTATGTACCCATCGATCATACTGAGGTCGTCAAAGAAGCTTTATTTGAAGCGGGCGCCGGAAAAATAGGTCATTATTCGCATTGCGCATGGCAAGTACTCGGTGAAGGACAATTTATGCCGCTTTCGGGTAGCCATGCATTTATTGGCGAACCCAATCAATTGGAAAAAGTGGCCGAATACCGTGTTGAAATGGTGTGCGACCGTGAACATATTCAGGCAGCCATCGCCGCGTTAAAACGTGCTCACCCCTATGAAGAACCGGCCTTTGATGTTTTTTCTATTGAGGAATTTTGAGTGCACACTTATCTTTTTTACGATATTGAAACAACCGGACTCAGCAAATCTTTCGATCAGATTTTACATTTTGCAGCCATTCGTACTGATTTGAACTTAAAAGAAATAGAGCGTTACGAACTAAAAATTAAATTAAATCCGGATGTGATACCTTCTCCCTATGCATTGATCACCCACAAGATGGGAATAAATGAAATTCAAACAGGCACAGCTGAATTTGATGCGATAAAACAAATTCATCACTGGCTAAACACCCCCGGCACTATCAGTTTAGGCTATAACACGCTGGGTTTTGACGATGAATTTTTGCGTTTTTCTTTTTATCGAAACTTACTCAAACCTTACACGCATCAATATGCGAATCAGTGTTATCGCATGGATATTTACCCTATGGCCGTGATGTTCTTTCTTTTTAAAAATACTGTCATACAGTGGCCAGAAATAAATGGCAGAGTGTCCTTTAAATTAGAAAGCATCAATACGGCAAATCAATTCATTTCAGGGCGTTCGCATCACGCCATGGTTGACGTCGAAGTCACACTGGAACTGGCGCGCCGTTTTTTAAAAGAGCGTGAAATGTGGGACTATCTGCAGGGTTCTTTTAAAAAAGAAGTGGATAAAGCACGCATGCAACAAGTACAGCAAGAAACGGCATTATTAGTGAGCGGTAAATTAGGTGCGGCCACCCACTTTCAATGTCCCGTTTTATTTTTGGGAAATCATCGCCATTACACCAACCAATCGGTTTGGCTGCGCTTAGACAACGAAGAATTCACTACCATTATCCCTGAGACTATCAGCGAAAAATCTCGCAGCTTCTTTAAAAAACCCGGGGAACCGAATTTTATCTTGCCTTATAAAGATCGTTTTTTGCAGCGCCTGACGCCCGAGCGAATCCAATTAGCTGAAAAAAATAAACAATGGCTGCAAACGCATCCCGATATGGCAACAGCGATCATCGATTATCATACGCATTACAAATATCCTGCTTTTCCTGACACGGATATTGATGCGAGCTTATATCTCAATGGTTTTTGGTCGGCAGAAGAAGAGTTTTTTTGCCAGCGTTTTCACGCGGTTGCGTGGGAAGAAAAAGGTAAGTTATTGCAACAAACGGCAAGTGATAAATTAAAAATGCTCGCGTTGCGTATTTTGGGCAGGCATAACTTAGCGTTGTTGAGCGGGAAAGAAGCGGCGGAATTCGAGGAGTATTTGCAGCGCGTGAATGCGGATAATTTGGAAAATACATTAATTGATTATCAAGGAAAAAAGCGGTTAACGCCGCGGGTGGCGTTGGGGGAAATTACGCAGTTGCGGGAAGAGAAACAATTGGATGAAGCGGATTTAGGGTTATTGGTCGAATTAGAAGATTATTTAATGGGGGTTTTTGGGTTGTCTGGTGGGCACGCTGCGCTTTGTCCACCCGACATTGCTCAGTAGGATGGAGCGTGTCCACCAGAGCGTAGAGGCAAACGGGTTTTTATGATATCGTCAAGCTCTATACCCATTACACCTCAAGATGCGAAGTTTAACAACCTATCTTGCGGCGAACTTGAAGCGATTTAAAACTGAAAAATCCTCGCAATACTGCAAGTATTGCTCCGGTTTTTCAATTTTAAATCACTCCAATTTCTTGCAATCTACATTGTTAAACTTCGCATCTTGAGGTGTAATGGGTATATAATGTTTCCGAAAACCGCGATAGGAAATACATGAGACAATTCGGTTATCTAACTATGGCGTTATGGCTGCTTTCATCCACTTTGGGTCTTGCAGCGCCTGCCTCAGCACCCGACAAAAGCAAAACGCTAGACCCCGTCTTAGCAGCCGCTACTATTACCGATAATAACACTCAGACTGAAGCTGAGCCTGAGAAAGAAGGACGGTTATGGAATTTACAAGACGCTGACATTTTAAGCGTTATTAATGAAGTTTCCCTGGAGACAGGCAAAAACTTTGCGGTCGATCCTCGCGTGAGCGGTAAAATTACGCTCGTTTCCAGCAAACCCATTAAACCTTCAGAAGTCTATCAAGTGTTTCTTTCCGTTCTGGGAATGATAGGTTATTCGGCCATTCCGGCTGGAAACAATGTCGTTAAGATTGTCCCCAATATGGAAAGCGGTGAAAATGCGACTAAAGTAGTTAATCGCTTGGCGCCAGGCCGGGGCGATGAGGTCGTGGTACGTGTGATTCCTCTGGAAAACGTTTCCGCTAACCAATTGATTCCTATTGTTCGCCCCCTGCTTCCCCAATGGAGCAATGTTTCAGCCTATACGCCAGGAAATGTCCTGATCTTGCTTGGACGTGCAGCGAACTTGCAACGTATTGCTAACATCATCCGAGATATTGATCAAACTTCCACGAGTAATATTGACGTAGTACCCCTTCATCAAGCGTCAGCCTCCCAATTAGTGGGCGTATTGAATAATTTGCAAAATGCAGCGCGCGCCACGGGCGATACACCACAAGTATCCATTGCAGCGGATGAACGCAGCAATAATATTTTATTAAGCGGCAACAAATCCGCCCGTTTACACATGAGGTATTTAATTAGCCATCTGGATACTCCTTCAAGCGGCGTGCAAGGCAATACGGAAGTCATTTATTTACGCTATTTGCAAGCTGTAAAATTTGCTCCTTTACTCGGAAAGATTGCACAAAATATGGCAGGCAAGGGCATGGAAAAAGAAGCCGGGCCTGCTGCTGTGGCTTCATCGCCAGGAGCAACTGCCAATGCCGTTAGCAAAACGCCTGAAAACCAAACAACGATACAAGCAGAACCTAATACGAATGCCATTATTATCACTGCGCCACCGTCTATGATGACGGCATTAAATGCGATTGTTGCTAAACTGGATATTCGCCCAGCCCAAGTCTTAGTAGAAGGTATTATTGTTGAAGTTAACCAAAACGATATCAAGAATCTCGGGATTCAATGGGGTTCACTGGAAAGTGCGGCGCCCATCCCTACACCTCAACTACCCTCTGACTTTCCATTACCTAATGCGGGCAACGTGGGCATCATCCCCAACACCAGCATTACGGCGATTTTAAATATTCTGGAAACGCAATCTGGAACCAACATTTTATCCACACCGTCGATTGCGGTATTGGATAATCAAAAAGCGATTCTTGAAATTGGACAGGAAGTGCCAATCGAAACGGGCTCTTATGCAACAACAGGCGGCGCTAACACGGTGACCCCTTTCACAACCATCAATACCAAACCGGTTACGTTAAAATTGCAAGTCATCCCACAAATCAATTTAGGTGATGCTGTTCGCCTGATAATTAATTTAAAAAATGACTCCTTACAAAATCCCATTTCGCCCGGGTTAACACCTATTATTAATACTAGCAGCATTCAAAATGCCGTCATTATTAACAGCAAAGACGTCTTAGTTTTAGGGGGATTAATCAGTAACAATGTGAATGAAACATTCAATAAAGTGCCGGTCCTCGGTGATATTCCCATTGTCGGTTTATTGTTCCAACATAAAGATCGCCAAGTGCAAAAGAAAAATTTATTAGTTTTTATTAAACCTACCATTTTGCGCAATCCAGATGATTACACAACCATTACCAATACAAAATATAATCATGCTCGACAAGCGCAGCTTGCCTTTCCAGAAGATTTAAATAAAACATCGGCTAAAGCACCCTTTGTATTACCGCCGTGGAAAAATGATACTGAACTACCAAAACCTTTTGAAACTGTGAATTAGCTTAACCACTGAGGCTCCTGTATGTCGGCCACAAATCCCATACCCTTTTCTTTCGCTAAACGATTTGGTGTATTGTTTGTTGGGATGGAAAATAATCAAGCCAAAATTATTTATCGCAGCGAACCCACTCTTTCTGTTTTAAATGAATTGCGCCGACATTTAAACGCGCCTCTTTTACTGGAACAAACTAACGACGAAAACTTTAATAAACTTCTCGTTAAAAATTACGAAACCGATAGCAGCACGGCCATGCTCATGGCAGAAGATTTAGGTGAATCGATGAATTTGTTTGATCTCATAAACGAATTACCGAAACCCGAAGATTTATTAGAACAGCAAGATGATGCCCCCATTATTCGTTTATTAAATGCATTACTCAGCGAAGCAATTAAAGAAAATGCCTCCGATGTGCATATCGAAACATTTGAAGACCGCATTATGGTGCGCTTTCGTGTGGACGGTGTATTGCGCGAAGTATTAGAGCCACAACGCATTCTTGCACCGCTCATCGTGTCACGGGTTAAAATCATGGCCAAACTCGATATCGCTGAAAAACGCTTGCCACAAGATGGCCGCATTACGTTACGTATCGCAGGGCGCGCTGTCGATGTACGCGTATCGACGATGCCAACCAGTCATGGTGAACGCGTGGTGTTACGTTTGCTCGACAAACAATCGGCACGACTCGATATGGCTGATCTGGGCATGCTGCCCCACACGTTAAAATTAATGAAAAAACTCATTGCGCTACCGCACGGCATTATTTTGGTCACCGGTCCTACGGGGTCGGGTAAAACCACAACACTTTATGCCGCACTCAGCTCCCTGAATACGCATAGCCGTAATATTTTAACCGTTGAAGATCCGATCGAGTATGACTTACCCGGTATCGGACAAACGCAAGTGAATCACAAAGTAAACATGACGTTTGCAAAAGGCTTGCGCTCGATTTTGCGACAAGATCCTGATGTGGTAATGATTGGTGAGATTCGCGATTTAGAAACCGCACAAATTGCGGTACAAGCGAGCTTAACCGGACACTTGGTTTTATCGACCTTACACACAAATAGCGCCATTGGCGCCATCACACGCCTGGATGATATGGGAATTGAACCGTTTTTATTATCCTCCAGTTTAGTCGGCGTTTTAGCGCAGCGTTTAATACGTTTACTTTGCAAAGAATGCAAAAAGCCGCAAAAAGCAGATAGCGCAGAATGCGCTTTGCTGGGTATATCGGAAGAGACAGCACCCCTTATTTATCATCCGGTGGGTTGCAGCGCATGTCGGCACAGCGGATATAATAATCGCAGCGGGGTTTATGAGTTAATTGTGATTGATGATAAATTGCGCGCGATGATCCATGATCACGAACCAGAACCTCAGTTAAAAAAATATACGCGAACACTTTTTCCAACGATCCGGCAGGATGGTTATAAGAGAGTGCTGGCAGGGGATACATCGTTAGAAGAAGTGGTTCGAGTGACCAGTGAGGAATAGGATCTGCTGACAATTGGAGCCATACCATGGCCGCATTTCATTACACCGCCGTTAATGTAACAGGCGCCAAACAGAAAGGACTCATCGAAGCCGATTCGCAACGTCATGCGCGTCAATTATTACGTGAAAAAAATTTAATGCCTTTGGAAATTACTACCGCACATGAAAAAGCGCAAATAGCATCCTCTTTTTTTAAACTCTCTTACAAAAAATCCCTCACCGTAAAAGAATTGGCACTAATGACTCGTCAAATGGCAACGCTGCTTTCTGCAGGCTTGCCTTTAGAAGAAGTATTAGCTGCGGTCGGAGAGCAAACAGAAAAATCACGCGGCAAAGGTTTGATCTTATCGGTGCGCAGCAAAGTATTAGAAGGCCATTCACTGGCCGCGGCCTTACGCGACTTTCCTCAAGCTTTTTCTAACTTGTATTGCGCAACCGTCGCGGCTGGTGAAAAATCGGGTCATTTGGACATTGTGTTGCAACGTTTAGCTGACTATACAGAACAACAATATGCGATGCGCCAAAAAATTATGCATGCTTTAATTTATCCGACTATTATGATTTTTGTCGCCATTGGCATTGTCGGATTTTTATTAGAATACGTTGTCCCTAAAATGATTTCTGTTTATAGCAATATCGGCCAACAATTACCTGGCATGACTCAAGTTTTAATCGCAATTAGCACTGGCATCAAAAGCTATGGACTCTATTTTTTATTAGGAACCCTTCTTTTCTGTGTGTGGTTTCATTTTCAAATGAAAAAAAGTTTACGTTTTCGCAAAAAAATGCACGCGTTCGCTTTACGCATACCCGTCATTGGTAATGCGATTAAAGTTGCGAATACCGCACGTTTTTCACGCACATTTGCAATTCTTTCTTCTGCGGGCGTTTCCGTCTTAGAAGCCATGAACATCTCCGCCGCCCTCATTACCAACTTACCGATTCGTAGTGCTGTGGATGAAGCCGTCAAGCGTGTTCGCGAAGGCGCCAATATTTATTTAGCGCTCAAACAAACTACCTATTTTCCACCGATGAGCATCCATTTAATTGCAAGCGGTGAATCCAGCGGTCAATTAGAAAATATGTTGGAGCGCGCGGCCAACAACCAAGACAATGATATCGCGCAATTAATTGAAACCAGTTTGGCGCTATTTGAACCGGCAATTATTTTATTGATGGGGGGAATTGTTTTATTTATTGTACTAGCGGTGTTGCTGCCGATCTTTCAGTTAGATCAATTTAATGGATGACACGCCTCATTCTTCATAAACATCTTTTCTATGGCCAATTTGAATCACCAGAATTTCTATATCCTCATCATTTATTCTGCATACGATTCGATAATTTCGACACGATAGCGCCATAGGCCAAATCTTCATACACAACAGCAGTGCAAAAACTTTCACTTACCGCTTATTAGATTAGTGCAAATATTACACACCTGGCAACTGGTCGAACGTAGCTTCACACCGGACTTATTAACCATAAGTGACAACCGAATTCCGCTGTGTTTCTGGTATATCTGTAACAAGAGTGATACCTGATATTGCTACTTCCGCCCCAACTAACGAAGAAGATCTACGTCCTTCCACCGGGAATAACGTCGACCTGCAATTTGTTAGAGAGGTATTGATTTTTTAATAGCGCTCTGTCCCTTCAACTTGCCTGTCAACTCGCCCAAAATTTCTCATTCCTTCTGCAAACAGCGCCGCACCTGCTGCCATGACGGCGATGCCAGGTAACAAGCCACTACAAGTTAAACCGATGCCGCCCACAAAGATACAAAAGCCAAGCGCTGCTTCCAGCGCGAAGACCACTCTGTTGTACCTGTCACTTCTGGCATCTTTTGTGTTATTTGCATGAATATCGATTTTTCCCCGCAAGGTAAAAAGGTTTTCGTAGTTATTACCCTTATACTGATGACGATTATCGAGTTGTAGCGCTGTGCGATAAGTTGCTGCTGCCAATAAAGGAAAATCGTGGGGAGACATGTCACTGATGATGGCCGCATCTAATGACTTGACCAGTGCTTTTAATGCTTCATTGCCTTGCAATTCTCTTTCGGTGATGACCTGTTTTAAGAGAGCGACTGCATCTCTAAAGTCGGTTACTTTTTCTTCTTCCGTTTCACGCCCATTTAAAACATAAAAAAGGACATCATCTAAGAGTACGATGTTTTCTCGGGTTATTTGAGTTTTAACCTCTAGAGGGGCTGGAAATACGTGGGGATTAGGTTGACCTGGCTGTTCGTTGTCAGCTGTTAATGCAGGTAGAAATGTCTCTTCTCGCAAGCGATTGATTTTTTGGTATTGTTCTTTTGCCGAAGGTTGCTTGGTCTGTTGAAGATTCCGCCATCCTTCAACAGAGAGCGCTCCACCCGCTACCGCGACAACACCTCCAGTAAAAGGAGCTAAACCTAAGCCGATTACAAAAGTAAAAATACCGAGCACCAACTCTCCCAAGCCAGCAATCGGTTTAAATCCAGAAAAATCTCTAGTATCAGCATGGTTTTTAATTTTTTGTAGTAAAATAGGATAGCGGTTGTTATTACCCAGATGTGTACTCTTTTGAATTTTGAGCGCCGTACGATAAGCCAATTCGGATAATAAAGGGACTCCATCATGAGGTATGCCACTGTCTAGTGATTGGTCTAGCGAAATAATCAATAATTGTAATGCTATTAATTGCTTCTCTTCAGGTGTTAAATAGTGTTTTTCCTGTTTTTTTCGTTGTTGATAGATATAAAATAACTCCCCACTTTCTTTATCTTTTTGTAAATAGCGGGATAAAAAGTCTACTACCTCGTAGTGGCTGCTGGCTGGGTTTGGCATGAGAAAAAATTTATGCTGATCGGAATATTTTTCTCTTTGAGCCTCCTTTAAGGCATCAATTGCATTACGTAAGTCAGCTAATCTTTCTTCTTTCGTTTCGCGCCCATTCAAAATAGAAAAAAGTAAATCACCATTTAATGATTCAATACCGACGCTTTTGTTGCCTATCTGAATGTCCATTAGGGTTCCTTCTTTAACACAAGGGCAAAGATATCAATAAGCTATAGACTATAGAGTAAAGATTAAGGGAAGCTTAATGGCACCTCTATAAATTGGTTAAAATGGTTAAAAATTATCCTCGTGTGCAACCAGTTTGATAGGTAACATCAGCACAAATTCATTTCAATGAGTCATTCGCATTAATTCTTTATGATGTGACAACACTGTATTTCGAAAGTCATGAACTTAACGACGATCTTCGCATGGATTTTCGAAAGATGATAAATCTAAACAGCCGCAAATTGTCGTTGGATTGCTTGTAACATTACAGGAAAAACGCGAGGTATTTCATAAAAAGCGATTATCGAACGTGTTCCTCTATTCAATAATGTCTACACCTAATCCACCAAATACAGCTTCAATAGTTTCATCTGCTGCATCCGCAAGTGAGTAGCCTGTTTCACCAAACCAACGCTTGATCGCAACCAATTCACGACCACGTAAATAAATATAAAAGCCAAGAAACACAACATCCGGATCGGTTTGGTTCGCCAATTCAAATACATAACGTTCTGCATAAGGCAAACGCTTGCCCGCTTCAGAATGAGTATATTCGGAGAGAATAGCCAGCGCTTCTTGCGCGGTAGCAGCTTGTTCACAACGCTCCTGGACCAGGTAATATTCTTCCGTGCGCTCATGCAAAATGCGCTCGAGTTCTTCGTCTTTAAATAATTCTGCAAACCCATGCGGTAAACGCTCATCAATACCAAACACTTTATTGAGAAAATCGGCATGATGAACATGGCCTAATGCATTATCTAACGCTTTATGAAAGAAAGGCACCGCCATACAAGCGCGCTTAAAAGAAGGGAGATTGAGAAACAATTTATTGTTTCTCAATGTAATTGTACCTAAACGGACGGGATGTTCAGGATTGCGGCGAAAAGAATCGAGAGACTCAAAATGCAACTCATCACACTCTTCTTTCCAATACCAATTCCAGGAATTCGCATTCGGGTTTTTTTCAACGCAGTGCAATCGTTCTAGGGCTGATAACATGCCGTCTGACTGATCGAGATCATAAGTTAGACGGATAGGTTGATACGCTTCGCCGGTTTCTACGGTTAAAAAAGGCTTTTGTAGCCGGTCGAACATGAGTGTCTCCTTGTTATAGCCCTAAGTCTTATATTTTCTGGCTTATCTATTTCCAGCGCGTGGAGTAGACGGAGTGTCTGAGGTAGGAGCAGCATCGTCTTGTTTTTTCCATTCTTCCAACCCCTTGCGCACTTCAGACAAGGCAACTTTAGCTTGCTCATCTTTAAGAGATTGAACAGCGCTCAAATTGCTGGCATTTTGGTTTTTCGTTACATTTTGCAAAGTACCTAAGTCGATAATAATCGCTTGGCTTTTTTCTTGTTGTGGAATCTTATCCCATAACTGCATGCCTTCTAGTAACAAGCTTGTCACCAGCGCTGGTTTCGCTTCTTGTTGCGTTTCTTGATTGCGCTTTAGCCAGTTAGTAATGTCGTTATTCAATTTTCTTTTAATAGGCTGTTCGAACTTCATAAGAGCTGCATCTTCAGCAGCAGTATCGCCATGATGGTCCAAACTAAACGATTTTCTTATGGCTGACTCAAGACTAGTTTTTTCTGAATTAAATTCTGATGACACGTCATTTCCTGCGACTTCTTTTGAATTATCTCTTTGCATAACTGACTCCCAAGAAAGCACAACATATTGATTAGTAAAAAAATTTTCGTATATGCCTTTCCATGGCCATTGAATGTATTGAATATATTTTACACACAACGCTATTAACTAGCAATTCATAACCCTAAGTATATAACGAAATGGGAGAGTTATCAGTGTTTTTGATTTAGAATTCGGGGGGCGGTTATTTATTATTATGATGATGGTTATTATATTATGTAGGGTGAGCAAAGCGCAGCGTGCCCACCAGCTATTCTGAATCACACACTTAAGGAAAAATATGAAAAGAAAATCCGCTGGTTTTACATTGATTGAAGTGATGGTCGTCGTCGTCATTCTCGGTATTTTAGCCGCGATCATCGTGCCTAAAATCATGAGTCGCCCCGAACAAGCCCGCCAAGTAAAAGTGAAACAAGATTTATTAGCTATTCAAAGTGCGCTGGATTTATATAAATTAGATAACAGTATCTACCCAACGACTGATCAAGGATTAAACGCTCTCATCAAAAAACCCACCACGCCGCCTATTCCACAAAACTGGAAATCCGAAGGTTACCTACAACAACTTCCAACCGATCCATGGGGGCAAGCGTATCAATATATTAACGACGATGAAAAATTACGTATTTTTAGTTATGGCCCGAAAGGTAAAGACGGGAACAGTGAAATTGGAAATTGGAATGTCGACACGGCGAACAGTGATTCCAATTCGTCTTCCTCATGAAAAAAATCATCGGCTTTACGCTGATTGAATTACTCATTGTGATGGTCATTATCAGCATCGTTGCTGGTGTGGCCGTCATCACCCTAACCTCCAATCAACATAAACAATACGAAATTTTTGCTAATCAACTCGTCCAGGCACTTCAGCTTGCCGAGCAAGAAGCGATGTTGCAATCTGCGGTACTGGGCTTCGCCTTCACCCCTCATTCCTTTCAATTTTATACACTACAACAAAATAAAAAAAACCGCGCCACTACCTGGACACCCATTCGTGAGGGCGTATTAAGGGCGCACCCTATCCCTAAGACCATTCAAATCACCCTAAAAATAAACAACGAAATCATTCCTGCCAATGGACAACCGAAATTGATTATTCCACCCGGTAATGATTTAACACCTTTTAGCATTCTCATTGGAAAACCGGATGAAACGCCGTATTATCAAATCCAAGGCAAAGCCAATGGCGAGGTAAAGAGTGAAATCTATGCGGCGGAGTGAACAAGGATTAACACTCATTGAAGTTTTAATTGCACTCGCCATTTTAAGTATCGCCTTAACCGCCATCATTAAATCCACCTCACAAACTATTCGTAACACGCTTTATCTGCAAAACCGCATGATCGCCACCTGGGTGGGCACGGATGTCATTAATCAAATTCGTCTTCGTCTCTTAACGATTGCAGAACCTTTAAAACAGGAAAGTTATACACTGGGTCAAACGTGGATATGGGAAGCCTCCGTTAATCCCACGCCGAATCCGCGAATTAAGCAAATTGTGGTGGATGTGTATGAGCAACCAGGAAATAGCAAAATGGCGCATTTGGAGAGTTATTTTTGAATTTAAAACAAAATGTAGGGTGGATTAGGTGCGTTTTTTGCACCGTAATCCACCGATTCGGCGCCCAAACGGTGGATTACGGTGCAAAAAACGCACCTAATCCACCCTACAACACTCGGAAGATAAATGGTTTTACATTGCTGGAAATTATTATTGCTTTATTCATCTTCAGCATCGTTTCTATTATCGTCGTCAGTGCCTTACATAACGTTTTAACCACGCAGGCCGCTCTAGACAAAAAAACTGCGCGTTTAGCAGAATTGCAATTCGCCTTACTTTTACTTTCGCGGGATTTAGAACAAACCATTAACCGTCCCGTCATCAATGCAAAAAACACCGCCGAAGGATTTATTGGCACAGCCCATACTGTTACGTTCACCCATGCAGGCTTTGCCAATCCTTTTGGGCAATTACCACGCTCTACGTTACAACGCACACGCTATGTGTTCCAACAAAACACTCTTATTCGTCAGACTTGGCCCACATTGGACTTAGCCCGCGCGGTCAATCCCGATGCACGATTACTATTAAAAAATGTCACTGAATTTCATTTCGATTATCTAGATGCAAAAAAACAATTTCAACCCACCTGGCCGCCGCGCGATCAACCACAGGCCATTTTACCGCTCGCTGTGCGGGTTTCTCTTACGCTTTCAAATTGGGGTAAAATAATTCAGCTTTATATTATTCCAGGACAGCCACTTGAAAAAACAAACTAATCAACGCGGCGCGGCCATTATCGTTGCGTTGTTCGTGACAGCCTTGGTTGCAGCAGCTGCGATCGCCATGATCGAGCAGGTGCGTATCGACACACACCGCACTGTCCTTCTGCAAAATGCCAACCAAGCTAATTTATATGCACAAGGCTCCATTACCTGGGCAAGAGAGCAATTAATTAATAATTGGAAACAACAACAATCCGGAAAAGTGATTGATCACACACCGATTGTGTCTACCGTAAATACAGAAAACGAAGTAAAAATTGTCAGCACACTTTATGATGCTCAAGGAAAATTGAATTTAAATAATTTGAGCGATACTCAATTCCAAGAAGTTTTTACTCGATTGATTCAATTGGTTGCGCCCGATATTGATCCAGCAACCGGGCAAGCTATGACACTCGCTGTCGTCGACTGGATTACGCCCGGCATCAGTAACAGCCCTTATGATCAATATTATGCAAAACGAGCTATTCCTTATCGCGCGCCGCACCAATTGATGGTCAGTGTAAGTGAATTGCGTTTGATAAAAGGCATGACAGCCACTCTCTATACAAAACTCATGCCCTATGTCACCGTGCTGCCTGATAAAACCCAATTTAATATCAATAGCGTTCCCATTCCTGTGATCATGAGTTTTGCGCCCACCATTACGTTTGCAACCGCCAAATCACTGGATGCTTTAAGACACCAATCGCCTTTTGCCAATTTAGATATGCTTGGCAATTTTACGACCGTGAAAAGTAGTCCGCTGGGGCAATCTGGTCTAACGGTAACTAGCCGCTTTTTTTTGCTAAAAACAAATGTAACAATAGCGAAACAAACACTGACGCTGTATACCTTGTTGCTGCGACTACTTAAAAACAATGAACCTGTTGTCGTTATCGTATGGCAAAGCAAGGGGACGTTGTGAGTCATGGACAGTCCAGCAAAAATATGACAGGTAAAAACGATGACAAAACGCACCCTAATTTATCTACACTCACTGCCATTAGCGCAAGCAAGCTGGGTAATTTGTGAAGATGAATACGTGGAAAGCAGCGTGTTACGCGGTCATTTATCTGAACTTCCCCCTGCCGCCAAACAAAATGAAATTATTGTCATTGTGCCTGCACACGATGTGCTTCTTACCGAAGCGCGTTTACCCAAATTAAATCGACAGCGTTTACTGCAAGCCTTACCGTTCGCTTTAGAAGAAAATTTGATTGATGATATCAGCCAATTGCATTTTGCAATCACCGATTATCAGTCCGATGGCACGGTGCCTGTCGCCATCGTCGCACACCAAAAAATGCATGACTGGCTGGCGCTCTTTAAACAATATGCCATTCTGCCCAACCAACTTTATTCTGCTGTTTTTTTGCTGCCTTATTTAGAAAATAATTGGTCTGCCAGCATCGTGCAAGAAGCGGCAACCGTGCGCCAAAGTAAATATCACGGTTTTACTAGTGACCCCGCCAATTTTTCGATATTGGCCGAATTAGCGATAAAAGCAGCCACTGAAAAACCCGACTGCATTCACGTTTACAGTACTTTTGCTGCACCCCTTGAATTGAAATCAGACACCGTTATTTTAAATGAAATTCATTTATCCGAACAAGCATGGCTAGACATGCTACCGGCTTGGGTCAACTCAGCCCATTCCATTAACTTATTACAAGGACGTTACTTAGCTAAACGTAAAACATCCGAAACCAAAAAGATTTGGCTTATGGCAGGATACGCCGCATTAAGCTGGCTTGCTCTCGCTTTTTTCTCCCAATTGATTTCTTTTTTTATTTTACATGCTCAAATTAGCCATCTTGAAACTGCAATCAACGCTCTTTACAAAAAAAACTTTCCGCAATCGAGCGCTGTTGTGGCTCCTCGCGAACGCATACAAAGCAAATTGGCTGCACTGGAAGGCGAAGCGAATCAAAATTATTTTCTCGTATTATTAGCAAAAACAGGCAACGCTTTTTCACAACATCCAACCATTCAACTTAAAACGCTAGATTTTCGTGATAAACAGCTTAACTTAGGTATAACAGCAGTTAAATTTGATGACGTAGACACTTTGATTCACACACTAACGCAACAAGGTTTAATCGTCAAACAACAAAATGCGGCCATTGTCAATGATGAAGTTAAAGCCAATTTACTGATTCAGCGAGGCACAACATGAACGATTGGTGGATCAATTTAGCGTTACGTGAAAAAAAAATGCTAGCGGCTGGCACCATCATTGTCATTCTTTTTTTAGGATATGAATTGCTCTGGTCACCGTTAGTCAACGCCAACGCTAATTTACGTACTCGCGTACTGCAAAATCAAACAACGCTCGCCTGGATGCGTGAAGCGGATCAACGCATGCAAGTTTTGCAGAAAACCTTACAAAAAAAGCCCCTCACCGGTTCGCTATTAGGTGTCATGCAAACCACTCTGAATCAGAGTCCACTTGCGTCGGCAATTGTAGGATTACGTCAAGCGGACAATGATGCCGTCGAATTCTCTGTTAAAAAATTTGATTTTGATCAGTTAATGGTTTTTCTGACTGAACTGTGGCAAAAGCAAGGATTGTTAGTGTCGCAAATCACGGTGATGCCTGGCACTGGGCCGGGGGAAGTTAGAGCAGACGTGGTTGTTAAAAGAGCGCTCCCTTCATCGCAAGGAGGAAGGAATTAAAAAATTCTACGCCAACCGTAACTCATTCACATCCCGCACCCACGGTTGCATTTTTTTCAACTCCTTCGGCAAATTATGTTGGGTGGCCGTCGCTTCTTGGGCTGTAATAAAACGACCAAACGTTAAAACATACCAATCTTTGCCAGCATGTGTCGTTTGATAAATATGACCGGTATTTTTTAGCCGTAATTTCATTTGCAATTCTTTGACAGAATCCAAATGATAACTGCCATATAATTGCAACGCATATTTTCTGGCTAGGGGTGTCGGCTCAATAAAATCATTTTTTTCTTCTTGAGATGTCGCAATTTTTACCGCAGGCTCTGGTTGCTCCTCTGTTTCAAGCAAGGATACTTTTTGCCGGGAAGTAGGGATGGGCGCATATTGCAACCGTTCATTTCGTTGTTGCCAAGGCCTTACTTCATTCTCATGCCGATGAATGATCTTTAATGCTTCTACCGCAGGTAAATAATTTTGCTCAGCTGCTTTGCCCATCCAAAAAATGCCAGATTCGGTATCTTCTGACACACCATACCCATAATAATACATATAACCTATCGCATATTGCGCTTCTGCTTTGCCAGCGACCGCCAAAGGTAATAATTGGTGAAAAGCTTCTTTATAATAGCCTGATTCAAAGGATGCTTTGCCCGCCTGCAAGTCTTGTGCCATCCTTGGACCCGCACACGCTGTTAAACCTAGGCAGAAGATGATTAATAATATGCATGGCTTGAACTGCACGACTTACTCTCCCGATAAAGGTTTTGGCATACCTTGAAACAATAATGGCGTTCGTTGCAGGGGCAGCTTTTCTAAACGACCTGAATTGTTCAACACCACACCTTCAACTGTAATAGCATAAACTGTGACACCGGATGACGGTAGTGTATCACCAACTAGATAAACTTTGGCGGGTTGATTCGCTTCCGAAATCATGACCCGCGAGAATTTTTCAGGCGTCGCTTTAATGACGCCCACCAGTCGAATTTGCAAGCTGGTAACGGGTAAAATAGCAGAGTCTGTGACTCCGTATTTTCCGAATAAATGCCATTCGGGTATTTGGCTGATTAATTGGGACAATTGATCAGAAGAGGTGCTGGAATAACGTAAGGTGACCGCCTGGGTAAGCTTCAAATCACTCCGCCAAGTCAGAATTAAATGAATAAGCGTGATCAAAATGAATAGGAGCATTATGCCCAACACGCAAAGACCTGCGCGACGGCTCCAAGGGGCGGTTAGCAAAGGTGAGATTAACTCATCGAGCATGCGTTGGGGTCCTGATTATTTGGTACATCATACCTTAATGAGGACGGATGGTGAATGTGGAAGAAGTTGCTGATGGGCTAAGCGCAGGGTGCCCGCCCGCTTTCTAACCAGCCAACCACCCAGCCACTTGTTTGGCAAAATAAGTTAAAATCGCGGATGCACCAGCGCGCTTGAACGCAATAAGAGACTCCATCACCACCGCCCGCTCCTCCAACCAACCCAGTTGCGCCGCCGCTTTCAACATGGCGTATTCGCCACTAACTTGGTACACAAAAGTCGGCGCTCCAAACGTTTCTTTAGCGGCTCGTACCACATCTAAATAAGGCATACCCGGCTTGACCATGATCATATCGGCACCCTCTTGTAAATCGAGAGCAATTTCGTGCAGCGCTTCTTCAATATTGCGTGGATCCATCTGGTATTGAAATTTATCTGCTTTTCCTAATTTTTTTAGCGAACCGACTGCTTCGCGAAAAGGACCATAAAAAGAAGAGGCGTATTTGGCTGAATAAGCCAAAATTTTGGTATTGACTAATTGCTTCGCTTCCAACGCTGTACGAATTGCACCAATTCGACCATCCATCATGTCCGAAGGTGCGATAATATCAGCGCCCGCTTCTGCATGAGAAATGGCTTGTTTCACTAATACTTCGATGGTTGCATCATTCAATACATACCCCTTTTCATCAATCAAACCATCTTGACCATGCGAGGTATACGGATCTAAAGCAATATCCGTAATGACACCCAACTCCGGAAAGTGTGTTTTTATTTCGGAAATAGCGCGCTGCATTAATCCATCAGACCGATAGGCCGCTTCGGCCAATAAACTTTTTTCCGCATTATCTGGCACTGGAAAAAGTGCAATCGCTGGGATACTAAGTTGCACGATTTCTTCTACTTCTTTGAGTAATAAATCCAAACTAAAACGCAGGATACCCGGCATCGAACCAATCGGCTCTCGTCGATTAACACCCCCGACTACAAATAGCGGATAAATCAAATCATCTACCGACAGATGCGACTCTGCCATTAAACGGCGGGAAAAAGAGTGCGTTCGCATGCGCCGCAAACGGGTATGAGGAAATTGGCGATTAATGCTGTTTTTGAACATAGAAGAGTGTCTCGACTTATTAAAGTATATCAATAAATGTAGGGTGGATTAGGCGTTTTTTGCCGTAATCCACCAAATAAAAAACGGTCATTTTCTTATTTGGTGGATTACGACGCAAAAAACGCGTCTAATCCACCCTACATTTTATATCCCAACGATTTTTGCATTATACTATCGCTATTTAAAATTGGCGAAATTTCATGATCACCATCGCAGTTTTTACTTTTTTTCCCGAGTTACGTGAACGCGCCCAATCGCTTGCAAAGACACTACAACTACCCTATCAATCTGAGGCTGATTATCTTCTATTATTAACACCCCATTATTTAGGACTACAAAAAACGGGGGAAAAAACATTACCTCTCTTCATTGATTTTACGTCATCTGAACTTACCTTTCGTCGTAAAAACAGCAGCATGCGGCAAGAGACTTTGATAAAAGCCTTGGGCTTAAAGAATAATACCGCGCCGTTCATAGTAGACGCCACAGCAGGATTAGGTCGGGACAGCTTTATACTCGCTTCCTTTGGGTTTCCTGTAACCATGCTCGAACGCTCCGCGATTATTTATGCTTTAGTAAATGATGGAATACAACGCGGATTACAAAACCCCGCAACCAACCCCATTCTTCAACGGATGAACTACTTTCAGACCGATGCCATCACTTGGCTAAAAAACCCCGACACCCAACCCGACATTATTTATATTGATCCTATGTTTCCTGAACGCAAAAAAACCGCTTTATCAAAACTCGATATGCGAATTTTTCATGCGATTGTAGGCGATGATTTGGATGCCGATGCTTTACTTAACAGGGCATTATCTTGTGCCTTAATGCGCGTTGTGGTAAAAAGACCCCGCTTGGCGAAACCGCTTGCTGGAGCCAAGCCCACGCATTCGTTGCTGGGTAGTAGTAGTCGATTCGATGTATATATATGCTAATGGCGTGAGGATATAATGATGGATACCTTGCAAGTTTTAATCCATTTTATTTTACATATTGATGAGCATTTAATTGCCTTTGTTACGACTTACGGTGCCTGGACTTACGCATTGCTGTTTCTTATTATTTTTTGTGAAACAGGCATTATCTTTACCGCTTTTCTACCTGGCGATTCACTCTTGTTCGCGACCGGCGCGCTCACTGCTAGCATGGCAGGTGTGTTAAATATTCATGTGCTTTTTATTTTACTGGTAACCGCCTCTGTCATCGGCAATGGCTTTAATTACTTGATTGGCAAATGGATAGGCCCTAAAGTCTTTTGCTCGAAAAACTCCTGGATTTTTAATCAAAAGCATATTGAAAAAGCCCATGTTTTTTACGAACGTTATGGTGGAAAAGCCATTGTGATTGCTCGTTTTATTCCCATTATACGTACGGTGGTGCCCTTTATCGCCGGTGTTGGCTATATGACTTATCGCCAATTTTTTATTTATAATTTGTTGGGCGCGCTGCTTTGGATTGGTTTATTAGTCTATGGCAGTTATTTGTTTGGGAATATCCCTTTCGTCAAACAACATTTTTCTTTTGTGATTTTGGCCATTATCGTACTGTCTTTAATGCCGCCAGTGATCGAATTTATTCGCCACAAGTGGGCGGTCGCCAGAAAAATCACACCTTAACTTCGGACATAATGCAGGCAACTTCGCTTAATTTCTTTAATCTAGACAAAACTTAAAACTTCATGCAGAATGCTATTAATTTCCATAAAGGCATCTAAAAAAAACACATGGCAAAGATTCTCGTTTTACATGGCCCTAGCCTCAATTTGCTCGGCACTCGCGAACCTGAGATCTATGGCTCTGACACACTTAATGCCATCAACATTCGGCTGACCGCGCAAGCGCTAGAGCTAGGGCATACGCTTACGGCGTCACAAAGCAATGCTGAACACGAGCTGATAGATCGCATTCATCATGCACAGCGTGATCAAGCTCAGTTTATTATTTTTAACCCCGCTGCTTTCACCCATACCAGCATCGCATTGCGTGATGCGCTGCTCGCGGTGAACAAACCGTTTATTGAAGTCCATCTTTCCAATATCCATCGACGTGAACCTTTTCGCCACGCCTCTTATTTTTCGGATATTGCGATTGGCACCATCACAGGACTTGGCGCGACAGGATATTCCCTCGCCCTTCAATATGCTCATCATTATCTCACGACTACGAATCGATAGGAGTATTCAACGTTATGGCTATGGACATGCGAAAAATTCGCAAACTCATTGAACTCATCCAAGAAACAGGCATCGCTGAAATTGAAATTCACGAAGGCGAAGAATCCGTGCGCATCAGCCGAGAAACTAGCAAGATTTCACCCGCTATGATCAGCATGCCGCCGACGTATACATTACCCACAGCACCTGCCGAAGCTCAGCAGCCCGCCGCTATGCCAGCAGCAGCAGCCGCTCCCAGTGGACCTGTCGCTTCTCAAGCGACCCAAAATGCGGTCAAGGCACCCATGGTTGGGACTGTTTATCTTTCACCGTCTCCTGGCGCTAAAGCCTTCATTCAAGTTGGCCAAACCGTCAAACCAGGCGACACACTTTGTTTGATTGAAGCTATGAAAATGTTTAACCAAATCGAAGCAGACAAGGCTGGCACCATCACTGCCATTTTAGTTGAAAGCGGCGTTCCAGTTGAATTTAATCAACCGCTCGTTGTCATTGAATAAGCACGTCTGTCGCAAGGATACAAAACATGTTGAACAAAGTTGTTATTGCCAACCGTGGCGAAATTGCACTGCGCATCTTACGTGCTTGCAAAGAATTAGGCATTAAAACCGTCGCTGTCCACTCCACTGCTGATCGAGACCTCATGCATGTTCGACTCGCTGATGAATCTGTTTGCATCGGCCCTCCGCCCCCGAACCAAAGCTATCTCAGCATTCCAGCTATTATTAGCGCGGCAGAAATTACCGACTCCGTCGCCATTCATCCGGGTTATGGATTTTTAGCAGAAAATGCTGATTTTGCTGAGCAAGTTGAAAAAAGTGGTTTTATTTTTATTGGCCCGCACCCTGACAGCATTCGCCAAATGGGTGACAAGGTCGCTGCCATCCAAGCCATGCGTGCGCTCAATATTCCCTGCGTACCCGGTTCCAGCGAACCTATTGGGGACGATGACGCAGCCACAGTCAAAATGGCACGTGAAATTGGCTATCCCATTATTATTAAAGCAGCAGGCGGTGGTGGCGGTCGCGGCATGCGGGTTGTTCATACTGAATCTCATCTGCTCAATGCCATTGCGATGACACGCACCGAAGCGGGCGCTGCATTTAACAATGATAAAGTGTATATGGAAAAATATTTACAAACACCGCGCCATATCGAAATTCAAGTTATTGGCGATGGCCAAGGTAATGCGGTTCATTTAGGTGAACGAGATTGCTCTATTCAACGACGTCATCAAAAAATTATTGAAGAAGCGCCCGCTCCTGGCATCACACCTGAACAACGGCAAGCCATTGGCGAGCGCTGCGCACAAGCGTGTCGTGATATGAAATATCGTGGTGCGGGTACGTTTGAATTTTTGTATGAAAACGATGAATTTTATTTCATTGAAATGAATACGCGTATTCAAGTCGAACATCCCATTACCGAAATGATCACAGGTATTGATATCGTCAAAGAACAAATACGCATTGCCTCAGGTCAAAAACTTTCACTAAAACAATCCGACATTCAAATTAAAGGCCATGCGATTGAGTGCCGCATCAACGCAGAAGACCCTCGCAACTTCACGCCCTGCCCCGGCACCATCACTCATTTCCATGCACCCGGAGGGCCGGGCATTCGCTTGGATTCGCACATTTATAGCAGTTATAAAGTACCCCCTTACTATGATTCTTTAATTGCAAAAATTATTGCTTATGGCGAAAACCGTGAAATTGCTTTGGCAAAAATGCGTAATGCTTTAGATGAAACGATCATTGATGGTATTAAAACAAACCTACCCTTGCATCAAGACATTTTACGTGGCAATACGTTCCAGCGCGGCATTGTAAACATTCATTATCTGGAACAATGGTTGAATCTATAAATAACCAACGATAAAAAAATGTAGGGCACGAATTCAAATGCGAAGTGCAATGCCCTTTCTTTTACATT
>CAZTDR010000028.1:22416-33375 GCA_964612855.1 uncultured Coxiellaceae bacterium | reverse complement strand
AGATTTTGGTGGATTACGGCAAAAAACGCCTAATCCACCCTACGTTTCTTTGTTGCTAAAAAACTTGTGGGTAATGATATGCCATTTGCCAACATACCCTATATCTTAATATCCTCTGACACAATTCGAATATTTTTATTTTCCAAATTTGCAATTATCAATGTATATTCTGGCAATTCAATCCAAGTTGTTGCATCAGCAGTGAGAGGCTCAGAGGCAATAATAATACTCGACTTCATTTCCGCTCCTTTCATCTTATATTCGTTATCATAAAAGCCGTAGCTATCACCATAGGTATACCAGAGCGAATGATAAGAAAAGTGTGCAAGATGTGCGATATCAGGTGAAGGCCAACCGTAATCAAATACAAAGCGAGTCGCTGCAATAAACTTGCCATTGGTAATGAATAAATTCACCGGGGAATTGTAAGTAATATTATGTTGGTTTCGGACATGTTTAATGATTTTAAGCGTTTCACGAATGGCATGACTCACATCTTCAATAGCGATATCGGCTGATTTGTTAGGGAGTTGCGAAATAAAGACGGCATAAATCCATTCGCTATCGGTTGTCCCTTGAATTTTACTGCGATAAATTGGATTGATGTAATCCAATAAATCAAATTTCATTTTTTCGAAATCAACTAACATACCATTGTGCGCAAGTGCTACATTCGTATTGTCGAACATGAATGGATGCACATTTTGATTAGAAACAGTTTGTTTTTCATTGTAAGAAACGCCTCGCAAATGTGTCAGTAAGCAATAGGGCGCTATTTTATTTGAGATATTTCTTAAATTATCATCGTAAAATGGTAAGTGATAAGTCTTATAAATAAACGGTAAATCTGGGTTCATTGAATGCCTGTCCCAAGCAACTACGCCAAATCCAGCTAAATTAAGTAAATGTGACATATATTTGGGGTGATAGCTTTGCTTAATGAAAGAGTTATCGGGTTTATACAATAACTCTCCTAATGAAATAGGTTTACCTAGATAAGACAAAATTCGGCACATATAATTACCTGTTATATAATTCACTGTTTAGTCGAATATCTAATTTTTCTGCCGCTCGCTCTAGATTAACAAAAGATTGGAAAATTAAATTAAATAATTTATACCAAATGGCTTTGTCTGCTTTTTGTAATGCTTTAAGACGCTCGCCTGATATTTTTAATAGCACAGCACGCTCGCAGGTCATGTAATTCATAATAGAAGGAATTGTCGGGTTGAGAATAGAAACACTGCTAAAGATTTCCAAGGGGCCGAGTACCGCCAGCTTTACCACTTTATTATCATAAATAATGCGAGTTTCAACGGCACCAAATAAGATAATATAAACAGAAAAATCTAAGACATCTTCTTGAATGAGAGTGCATTCCGTGGGTGTTTCAATAAATTCGCAATAATTTAGCAATTCTTTTGTTTCGGTAGAAGAATAAGTAAAAAAATCCATCCTCAATAATTGCGTGCGATATTCTTTCGCTTCTTCTTTTTTGAGTAAAGTAAAAATATTTAACGATTTTATTGCTTCACTAAAAAAAGACCGTGTAGACATCTCTGTTCTTTGAAGTATTTTTGTAATTTTTTCATACGTATTTTTAAAATAGCCAATGATTTCGTTAGCGATCGCGTGATTAATTTGATAAAACGTTTTTGGATGCAGCAATTCTAAGGTAGTTAAATAGTCATAATTAATGAATAAGCAAGTTACTTCACTTGCCGCAATAATGGAGGTTGATGAAGGTTTTTTATCAAAGATGCTTAATTCACCCATAAAATTGCCGTGACCCAGTGAGGCGAGCTTCGTAATACCTTCGCCTAAAATTTTAGCTGTAATAAATGCGGTGCCTTGCAAAATAATATAAAGTCCTTTTATTTCTCGGCCTTGTTTTAAAATCACATCACCATTTTCAAAATGAATGACGTCGCAGTATTTGAGTAATATATCAAGCTCTTGCTCATTAAGATAATGACTCAATCGAGTGGTGAATAAAATGGCGCGAATATCTGATATTGTCATGTATTATTTTCCTGTTTTTCTGTGGCTAGAAAAAATGCTGCATTGTAACTGGACAACTTTGGGTAAAGAGGGGTTTTTTTTATAAGCGTCTCTTAAAAAATTAGCATCACTACTATTTTTATTAACTTGTTGCAAAATGGTTTTAAGATAGGATTTGGTTTTGAGTAAACGAGCACTTTTATCAATCGTCTTTAAGGTTTGAAGAATATCTTCTGCGATCGTGCAATGTTCATTCGTTTCTGGGTTGATCACATGACCTTCAAAACCATAGCGGCTGGCTTGGAAACGGTTATAACTATAAAAATAATATAATTCAGGAGAAAGCGTAAATTGTTTTTCTGTCATGAGAAAGTGGGCGAGCGTTTGTATATAAGCGGTGATGAGAGTCGCTTTTTGAATGGTCAAGGGCATATCACAGACACGAACTTCAACGGTGCCAAATTCGGGTTTAGGTCGAATGTCCCAATAAAAATCTTTCATCGACTGAATAATCCCTAATTTTCGCATTTTATAATAATAAGCGGAAAATTCTTTCCATGTGGTCAAATAAGGAATAACACCGCTTAAAGGAAATGCATTAAATACCGTGGTGCGAGTAGTTTGATAACCTGTGTCAATGCCTTGATAGAAGGGAGAAGAAGCGCTTAAGGCAATGAGTTGTGGCACATAACGCGCTAATGCATGCGTTAAATAAAGCGCATCGTCGGCGCTGACACAACCCACATGCACGTGTTGGCCAAATACAGTCGATCTTTTTGAAAGATAACGAAAACGTCTCGATAAATTTTTAAAGCGCTGCGAAGGAAATATTTTACGTAAAGTCCACTTTTGAAACGGGTGCGTACCGCCGCCAGAAAATTTTGCGCCGATATGCTTGCCTTGCAGGGCAAGAAAATCACGAATTTGGATTAATTCTTCATTCAATTCTCTTGGTGAGTGATGAATTGACGAATTAATTTCAATCATGCTTTGCGTAACTTCAGGTTTAATTAATTTATTAAATCGACTTTCTTTAATATGGCGAATTAAATCTTTTGCTAAAGCAATTAAATCGTAGGTCAACGGATCAATAATTTGTAATTCGAGTTCAGTGCCAATGGATACGAGAGAGGAGGGTTTAAAAGGCAGCATTTTCATAAAATGTCCCCCAACGTCCTTAAAATAGGATCTTTTTAAAATGCTAACACTCTACTATACCATATTTTGCTGTCTCACCGATTTATTGTGAAGCGAACCCTTTAATTACAAGAGCTTGGAGTAACAAACTGTGTCCTGGAAAACTGAAAGAGAGCCATTTAAACTGTTGCTAAACCGTTTATATCCCTCATATAAAATCCCTTGCTTTCAGTTGTGGCATTTTATTGAAATATTGGTAGTTTTCTTTTTTATTTCATTGACTTATAGATTTTTGTCGTGTATAGAGAAACCCGAAAATAAGCCTAGGAACCTTAATACTTTTTTAAGAAATAAGCGCTATTATTGTAAATAATTAATCTATATTTAATAAAGTGTTATAAACTCTTATGCCATCCTATTTATCAAAGAACATTAATTGGCGTGAACTTAGCAGTGAAGCGAGGGCTTCCTCTTGTTTTCCTTCTGAGCAAAGCGAGTCGCCAGAAAAAAAACCAACGGTAACAACACCTCATGCTGAATTTTCGCCCCTAAAAAATAGCGAGGATATTAATCAAGAAATCGATATAATTGATCAGGAAATTGTTCAGTGTTGGGTAAAATTTCCAGCAAGTGAGAACGCTTTTGATGAATTTATGCATGATTCACTTATTGCATTTCTTCTTCGAAAAAAGGTTTATCTTCAAAATTTAAGGCTTAAAGCGGATGAAATGGTGAATGAAAAGCCCATTACCATAGAAACGTATAGACAAGAATTATTCAGCATCATTGATAAAAAAAGAATTGAGCTTCAAGAACCACCTAAAAAAAAGAAAAGTAAACTACAGGTTGTTTTTGATATAGGCAAAAAAATTATCGATTTATTAGATGATGCTTGGGACGCGGTTCGTTCCGAACTTTCTCCAAACGATTCTTCGCCGATAATGACAGGCATATTGAGCGGCGGTGTCAGTTTTATTATTTTCTTAGGCGAAGGCATTATTGCAGCAAAAGAGGCTCGTGACGTTTATTATTCGACCACCGGTCAACGCAAAACAAAAATAGCCGCCAATGTGATGTCTTTTTTAATTGCGGGTGCCGGCGCAGGACTAGCTCTTGCTCTGTTTGCTAGCACAGTGGGAGCCTCCGTTGCTGGCGCACCTTTATTTGTGGTTTTACTCCCTGCTTTATTAGGGGCTATTTATAGTATGGCTTTATGGAAAAAGTTGTACATTTTTCATGAAGCAAAAAATGCTTTCAATGAAGCAGTGAAGAAATATGAGGATTGCTTAAAAAAATTTAATGATCTGAAGTTTGCATGTAAAAATGAAAAAGACATAACAAAAAAACAGTCTTTAGAAAAAAAATTGCAGCACTTAAAAAGCGAGCTATCTTTTCTTGAGCAAAGTAAAGAGCTTGCAAATGAAAAAAGATTCTATGCAAAAAAACAAGCCGCCTACACCGCAGTTGAAATCACTTGTTTGTCTTTTACCTTAGTCGGCACCATTTTAAGCGTCGGAGCTTCCATTGGTTTAGGTGCTGCCACATTTGGTGCATTGCCTTTAGCCCTTATTGTGATTGGCGTAGTAAGTGGAATGGTGCTTAAATTTTTAGAACATAAGGATGAGAATACGCGTTACCAACATACTGATTCATTCTGGCCGTGGATCATGGAACAAGGAAATAAGATAAAAAATATATTTTCTCCTTCTAAAAATAACAAAAGAGATCCGAGTCTTACAGATAAAATGACGAAAGGTACGCGCGTAAATCTTATCAGAGAAAGTCAAAATAACCTACCCGCTCCGACTGCTACGCTTAAACTGCGATCAGTGATATCATCAGATAACAAATCATTAAGTCAACAGGCTAAAAGGGCTACTTTGCCGACTGAAGCTCATGACGCTAAGGCTAGAGCAACCTTTTCTTTTTTCAAATTTTGCCAACCCTGTCGTAAGCAAATACCAACACAAGTTTTACCTGCCTCACGAAACTTGACGCTTTGATCATTCCGATTATTTCATCACTATGTTATGATTTCTATACCCATTTAACAAAAGGAGTTGTAAATGAAATATCGATTATTGATTACAAGCTTAGTAACAACCTTGATATTTATTTCCACACCCGTTCAAGCAGACCGCCCCTGTAAAACCATCGTAGAAGCTTGTTTGTCTGCTGGTGTTATACAAAAGGGCGCATCCAGGCAAACCATGATTGAAAATTGCGTGAAACCGATTGTGGCAGGAAAGAATTTTTCCGGCGTGACAATTGATTCTTCTACTATTCAAGCGTGTAAAGAAAAAATGGCTGACCAATAACTCTCATATCATTTATAAGAAAACGTAGGATACGATGCAGTTTTTGCATCGTAATCACCGACTAATGCTACACTTTGTTTATATTGGTGGATTACGGCAAAGAACGCCTAATCCACCCTACGTTTTCTTGGTTGATTTTAGAGAAAATGCAGGGATTGTGAAAGCGTTTTTGCAAAATGATAACCAATTAAATTGCTTAGTTTATAAAACGCCTCTCGACTTATGATGAGAGGCGTTTTTTTATGTAAAAATTTTATTTATGATGCTTTTTATATAAAAATAATTTTTAAAATTTTTGTCAGTTAGCCAGCGATAATTAATAAATTAATAACGGGTAACAGATTAGTTTGTTGATATTTTTAGAAGATAGAAAGGAGTATAATTAATTAATATACATGCTTTTTTAAGTGATTATATCGACCTTTATTAAAATCAATAAGGTAATTACGCAAAAATTAACATTATAAGAAATTTTCAACTTAACAAGGAGGCTATGTATGCCACGCGGTGATAAATCTTCCTATTCTCCCAAGCAAAAAAGGCAGGCGACACATATCGAAGACTCGGAAAAGAAGCAAGGCCGCTCCAGCAAAACAGCGAAAAGAATCGCTTGGGCAACGGTAAATAAACAAAGTGGGGGCGCAGCAAGAAAGAAATAATAGTCCCTTATCAATTTAATTTTATCAAGGAATGAATATTATGTTATACACACTTTTAGTAGTCGTTTTGCTTTTGCTACTCCTGGGTTCACTTCCCCGTTGGCCTTATAGTCGTAACTGGGGATATTATCCAAGCGGCAGTATTGGAGTCGTACTTTTGATCGTGATTTTATTATTAATATTTAGACTTATTTAATTTAATTCAGGAGAAATTTTATGAATCTAAAAAAATTTTTTGGAACTATTTTTATCTCATTGCTTGCAGCTCATGCCTCATTTGCCAATGAAGTGATGTCTGGTTATGATGCTAATTCCACTGTAAAAAATGAAACTTCTTCCAACTTGGCCGAAGATTCTGCTATCACTGCAAAAGTGAAAGGAATGTTCGTGCAAAAAAAATTGTTTGGCGATAAAGATATTGCAGCTATCACTATTAGCGTTGAAACCACGGACGGCAAGGTTTTATTAAGTGGAACTGCGGATAATCAAGAACAAATAGATAATGCGATTAAAATTGCAAAATCTATTGAAGGCGTTAAAAGTGTTCAGTCCACGGTGACAATTTCTCCTTAATTTTTAAGGAGAGGAAAATGAATTAAGATATTATTAAAGTCTGTTTACAATTGGTTTGGCTGGTTTAAAAAAAGAGAGCCGAGATAAAATTTTCGCAAATGGACGAATAGCACCGCTATTTAATGAGCATTTGCGAAGATTTGTTACATCAATATGCTTTTAATTTTGCGACTACTTTTTAAGTATCGTTTCAACGGCTTAATATAAATTTGCATAGTCGTTTGTCCCATAGTTCCCGGCCTTCCTTCGGCAACAGCTATTCTGCTTCAATTCGTAGGGGACAAAACGTTTTGGGTAGGGGCGGACCCGTGTGTCCGCCGGACTTTATGGTTGAAGCCGCTGGGCGGACACACGGGTCCGCCCCTACAATTCCGGTAATTTATAAAGAATTAAATTTTTGTCCCCTACAGAATTGAATGACAAATTAGCAAGCAACTTAATGCTTACTTAAGTTTCTTTTTTATATAATAGGTCTAGTCTATATTTTAACTTATTAAAAAAGGGTCATAGCATGCAAAGGCAAGTCAATTTAGCTAACAAAATCAAAGAATTAGAAGAAGAGGCTAACAGGCGTATGATGCTTGCTAAAGGGCAGCCCACATCCATATCCGAAGAAAAGGGCGATGAGCAAGAAGAGAAGAGAGAAGCTGCATCCGTTAGTGAAGAATTAAATGGTAATGACAATGAAGAACTAGAAAGCAAACCATTTAGGCTATCAGCACGGCAATTAACCGTTCAAGATTTAAACCTTCCAACAAGCTCTGACCAAAGTACAAATCATCAGCTTGTTAGAGCAGCGTCTGGCAGAAAATAGGGCTCGTAAATCTTATGGAGTGAGGCGCAGCTACAAAAAAAATAGTTCATTTAAATAGCTGTGTCGCTACTTAAGGTCATCAACATGATGTTTATTTATCCGGTGTTATGCTTGAATACAGTGCGATTTTCTAACGCCTTAACGTTTATTTTAATACAAAAATATGCATAACAATAAAGAGGAAGATAAGTCCTATTAATGGAATGATAAAAAACCCCAGGATGAGAAAGAATTGGGTTCTATTTTCTGCTGAAGAATTAATATAATTAAGCAACTTTTCAATAAGAAAAATCATCACTACTCCTCAATGCTGCCTCTAACGTGGAGCAATAGGTGGTTTATAAATTGTTAAACTTAACGCGCTTTGAAGTGTAACATTTTAACTGGTTCAAACAATCAGTCAATTGAGGCTATTAAAAATATAAAATTAGATGTGGTTTATCGCATTAAGGAATGAGTATGCAATCAAGAAAAGAATCAAAAATCAAAAATAATAATCAACTTGCTATTCTAGATTTGACTGTAGATATCGCGTTGAGTTCGATAGAAGAGGTTGCTTCAAGCCAAGGGGAGGCCAGTGTCATTCAGTCATTGTCACAGATTTTTGCTAAAGAATATGATGAAAAAAGCATTCCAGCGGAATGCCATGCAGCTGTTCTGGAAATGCGTCAATTGTTAGAGCATCCTCATTGCCATCATCGTGCTACAAGCAACCCAGACGTAATGGACTTTCTTGAAAACGACCTATCTTCTTATGATGCAATAAAGCTGCTGCAGACGCAGTTATCAGAGGATAAGAAGGCTGAGGTAGCGAGCAAAATATTATTTCAATGTACAAATCAAGGCATTGAGGTTCATCAGAATGCGGTAGAAAATTTTCTAGCGTGTTCTTCATTGGAAATGTTAAATGAGGCACTTGCTTCATGGGAGCTTTCATTTACAGATTTACAGAAAGAAAATATTAAAGCATGCATTAAAAATGCAGTTGTAGTGGCTTATATTACCGACAATGCAGTCTATCGCGTAAGTCCAGAAGAGCGCATTAGCGTTGACAATATCGCTTGTGAGCCAGTCGGTAAATTAGGAATGACTCTATTTAATGTTAAAGGAAGTGAGCTAACGGTTGAGGATGTACGAGGTGAAATTACAGCAAGGGTAGAGGGGAAAATTGCACAATGGAAAGGCCGTATTAATCTGCAAGAAAAATTTAGAGCACTTGTGCCTCCAGCAGAAGAGGCTATGACTCTTGTTAAACAAATGAAAGACTGCCATATCGAAAATATGAGTGATCTCAAAACTAAAGGAGGATTAACGCCGTTACATATTGCTGTTGCTTATGGTTCGAAAGAGCTTGTGGCATGGTGTTTAGATGGTGGTGTCGATGCAAGGGCTGCGGTAAGCATCAATTATGATGAAAAAATCCGACAAGGGATGACAGCATTTCATCTTGCTGAGTCAAGAGAAAATCATTTGGAATTGAAGGCCTTACTAAAAATGCCTGCCTCACAAAAAAAGGCGCAAAATTCGTTTAAGCAAATAACGATTGACAATATGGTTGAGTCTGGAAAAAAAAGCTTAGAAAAATTAAAATCCTGTCGCTCGAGCATTCATAATTTAAAAACGGTAAGTGGCCATACTCCACTCCATGTTGCTATGCTTAGCGGTACTCTGGATGATGTCCATTGGTGTTTGCGCGAATCCCTAGCAAATGTCAATATCAAAGATAAAGAGGGTCATACGCCTATATTTTATGCGAAAAATAAAGCAATGGCTGAGCGTTTGTTAAGAGCAGGCGCTAATGTTAGTATTCGAGCTAACGGTATTACACTATTGCATTATCTAATAGCTAAAAAATGTCATATTGAAGTCATTAATGTCATTGTTCATTCTATTGTACCTTCTCAAAATATTGCCATTACGACAGAAGATCAGAATCAAAAATCGCCACTTTTATATGCAGTAGAATATAAGCGTGATGATGTAGTGGCGCTATTGTTTAAATTCTATGATCTCTCACATAATGTAGAAAAAGAAAAAAAAATCGCTCTAGAATCAGGAAATGAAAAGCTTATTTTGCTATTTAATGCGCATGCAGCCAAGCAACAATTTCATCAGTTAATCGAAACGGATTCTAACAATAAAATAAAGTCATGTCTGGATACTCTACAACCTTACCTTACTAACGAAGTGATCTATTCTCTAACAACCGATTCTGGATTATCGTTATTACACGTGGCTGCAATAATTGGAGATCATGCACTTATTGATCGGTGTCTCATCGCAGGTATAAAGAAAGACTTCATTAGTAGAGAAAATAATTTTACTCCGCTGATGTGTTTTGCATGGCGTGCTCATAAAGATACTGAAAGGGTTCAACCTATTGTCAGCTTGTTGTTGGGATCTGAAAATGAAGTGAATGATGTGGATGCTTATAATTCAACAGCACTGCATCATGCGATTTCCAGTAAAAAACTCGCTTTAGTGCGAATCTTGCTGAACCACCCTCGTGTTAAAACAGATATAAAAAATACATCTAACAATACGGCAGAAATGCTAGGCCTTACATCTTCTCATCCTGGCATTCGACGGCTTTTTGTCATGAAAACTCAAGCCGATGAAAAATCTTCTCCTGAAACTCTACATAGCCTTGCCGAAAAAGGCGATGTGCAAGGAATCGAGAAGCTGCTTCGTAGAGATCCTATCATCGAAAAAAATAAGCCAGACCAGGAGGGTAATACAGCTCTTCATATTGCGGCTATGATGGAACAAACAAAAATAGTTAAGCTACTGCTTGCTGATGGGCCATTGCCTCTCAATCAGAAGGGTGAGTCGGCGTATGATTTGGCTGTTGCTACAGGTAATCTTGAAATGATGCGTCTTTTTAAAGGAGTGCATCAGGCAGTTGAGGGTATTCAAACATTAACAGAAACCAGCTCGGCTAGGGAGATACAGACAGCTCTTACTGCTATTTCTCCTTATCTTACGCCAAAACTCGTTCAAGTATTAAAAACAACGGATGAGTTGTCTCTCTTGCATCTGGCAGCGTTTGTTGCGGATGAAGAAATGATAAAAAAATGCTTAGATATGCAGGCTGATACAAGGAGTGTGGATGCATACTGGTGCACGCCATTGATATGTTTTGCCGGGAGTGCTCAACAGCCTACTCAATCAACCAGCTATACAAGCATCCTCAACTTATTACTAAATAACGGTTCTGCCGATATTAATGCGCAAGATAATGATGGGTGGACTGCACTACATTATGCTGTTTATAGGAAAAAAACACTTCTTGTGCGAGCATTGTTGGCTGCTGGAGCGAGAACCGATATACTAACTACGCAGGCTTGGTCGCCTGATTCTAAAACATCTATCCCTGCCGAGTCTGTGGCTTGCCAGAAAAATGAAACTCATCCAGGGATCGTGTATCTCTTTCACAAATATCAAACCACATCTATGG
>CAZTDR010000028.1:0-22316 GCA_964612855.1 uncultured Coxiellaceae bacterium | reverse complement strand
GAAACTCATCCAGGGATCGTGTATCTCTTTCACAAATATCAAACCACATCTATGGTCGATGAAAAATCTTTTCCTGAAACTCTACATAGCCTTGCCGAAAAAGGCGATGTGCAAGGAATCGAGAAGCTGCTTCGTAGAGATCCTGCCATCGAAAAAAATAAGCCAGACCAGGAGGGTAATACAGCGCTTCATATTGCGGTTATGATGGAACAAACGAAAATAGTTAAGCTGCTGCTTGCTGATGGGTTATTGCCTCTCAATCAGAAGAGGGAGTCGGCGTATGATTTGGCTGTTGCTACAGGTAATCTTGAAATGATGCGTCTTTTTAAAGGAGTGCATCAGGCGGTTGAGGGTATTCAAACATTAACAGAATCCAGCTCGGCTGGGGAGATACAAACCACTCTCACTGCTATTTCTCCTTATCTTACGCCAAAACTCGTGCAAACATTGAAAGCAAAGGGCCAGTTGTCTCTCTTGCATCTAGCAGCGATTGTTGCGGATGAAGCAATGGTAAAGAAATGCTTAGATATGCAAGCTGATACAAGGAGTGTGGACGTATGTCAGCGCACACCATTGATGCATCTTGCCTGCTCTAATGGGCGAGGGTCCGCTCAATCAATCACAAGTAAAAACATCTTCGATTTATTAATGAAGAGTCATCAGGTCGATATCGATGCAGTAAGTGAGTATGGGCTAACTGCATTGCATTATGCTGTTTATCAAAAAAATGTCGCTTTAGTACGAGAATTACTTATCGCTGGAGCAAGAACCGATATTAAAAGTACTCAGGATTGGGCATCTGCTTTTGATATATGGTTACGTATTCCTGCCCAGTCTGTGGCTTGCAGGAAAAATGAAACTCATCCTAGTATAGTTTATCTTTTTGATAAGTATAAAACGAAATCCACCCTTGTTGCAGCGGATGAAAAATTCTCAGGCGAAACTTTCCATGACCTTGTAGAAAAAGGTGATGTAGAACGAATTAAGTCTCAGCAGAAAGCGGGTTTAGAAATCGATGTTGATAGTAAAGATGAATACGGTAATACAGCTCTTCATCTGGCAACAATGATGGGGCATGTCAATATGGTGAAATTTTTACTTGAAGAAACAGATGCCAGTAGCGAGATACTCAATAATAATAAAAAAAGACCTTATGAAATAGCGTATCTCATTGGTAATAGCGAGCTTCAGGCTTTATTCCCTGAGGATAGTCAAATTCAGAGATATAAAAAACTGTGTTCTACAGATAAGGTAGCTGTTATTGAGAAAGTAATGGACGAGATTATTGATCTGGGCGAGTGGGCATATTCTTTAATTACAGACAGTAAGTGCAGCCTGCTTCATTTCGCTGTTATCACACGCAATAGAGATGTCATTGAAGCCTGCATGGAGCAAGTGAGGCAAGGTAAGATGGATCTTAATTTACAGGATTCAACAGGCCATGCTGCAGCTTATTATGCGCATGGTAATGCTAAAATATTAAATATGTTGACTCTTGCATACATGCCGCGGGATCGCGGAAGTAGGGGGTTAGATAATCCATTTGCTAACCCATTTGCTAATCCATTTGCGTTCTTTAGGGGGCCTGGTAATAGCATTTCTCAAGCTCATTCACAAGACATTATGAGGGATTTTAATTTTAAATGAACATCGGCACTGTAGGGGTGGGCAAGCGCAGCGTGCCCACCAAACTTCGCTACGCCCCCCAACCCTCAGGCACAGAGGACTTAATTGAGACTCACCTGAGTTAGATGTAAACTCAGAGGCTTGAATGTTGTTTAAGGAAAAACAATATGTTACATGACACGCATGTCTATCTCGGTCCTTCTCTGAATAGAGAGCTTGCTCAAAAAATACTTCCACAAGCCCATTTTCACCCGCCTATACAGTGCGGTGAACTTTTACGTCTTCTGCGCCTGGACCCCAAGCGTATCATTATTATTGATGGCTATTACGAATTTACGCCTGCCGTCTGGCACAAAGAAATTCTCTATGTGATGGAACAGGGTGTTGAAGTTTGGGGAGCAGCTAGCATGGGCGCGTTACGTGCGGCAGAATTGCACTCGTTGGGAATGAAAGGCGTGGGGCAACTATTCGACGCTTTCGCACGCGGAGAGTTAAATGATGACGATGAAGTGGCTGTTTTACATACTTCGTCAGAAGACGGTTTTCAATCATTGAATGATGCAATGGTGAATATTCGTGAAACTTTATTAGCTGCTTATCAGCAAGAAATTATCACTAAAAACACGTTAGATAGCTTACTTCTATTTTGCAAAACACAATTTTACCCTTATCGCTCTTTGTCTCGTGCTTTGCGCGAGTTAACACCTTGTTTTCCAGAAGAGGGCGAAGCGCTTGCACAGTGGCTAGCAGACCATGGTATGATCGATGTAAAAAAACAGGATACTATTCTTGCGCTTGAGGAAGCCGGACAAACAGAAGTAGCTAAACCTAATGAAATAATGTGTCAAACTCCCATGACAGGTTATTTAAAAACATTGCTTAATTATGTCGTTGCCACTCCCTTTAAACAAGAGGCTGATTGGTTACCTAAATTAGAAAAAAAATTCCAACAGATTGCAAAAAATGAACCTCTGCAATATCAATTGATTGCGGAGTTATCGGTTTTCTTGCGCCAGCTAGTTGTCTACGTGCCTCACGATATCAAAATGATTAACCCAGCATTAATTGCCGATTATATTGCTGAAAATAAATTATATTCGCCAGCTCAAGATTTTTTATTTCTGCAACAAGAAAATAACTTGTCCGATTTATATGTATTTATTATGCAGTTGATTTGTGAAACAAAATTGAATTCCGATCTCATCGAATATTATCTACCATCAATTATGCATTATTATGATGTTCCTATTGCCTCATTAAATGCCGCAACGAAATTATTATTAAAACGTTTATTAATTATTATTATGCTAATGAAAGTTCGCTATATTAATTTAAATGCCATAGTAAACAATGAGTGCGTCAGTAATCACTTAAACCGCATTGCAAGTGATCGTGGTTATGATGCGCAAAAATCAGAACATTGGATCAATGCCGCTCATCTTGACCCGTATGATTTCATGAGTTTTTTAATGATGTACCTGATGAGTTTCGGTTGTGTACAAAGTTTTAATGGTATGGATAAGCCAAATCGAATGGAATATTCCAAGTGGAGTTATTCTGTGATAAATTCATTGCATGCTTTATAAGGAGAATGACCATGACGGATGTGACTACTTTAGCTTTTCTCGATCAATGTTCAAAAGTCAATCATGCAATTGACGGCATTATGCGTGAGCCAGCCAAGATGCTCAAACAGTTAAATTACGAGCCACCTGTTTTTACAGAAGTGCAAGGTGATAATCCTTATGGCTCTTCAGGCACGACAACCCTCGCTGCTCAAAGTGGCTCAGCGGCAGCCAGCATGGCAGGCATTACCCCGGGAACTGTTTAATCATTTGGAAGGCCCAGCGTGTTAGATTTAGGTGGAACATATCGTGCACTGAGTCCCCAAGCGACGCTTGCGAAAATTGGCCCTTTGCTTTCACATTGCGGCATTACTCGCGTTGCGAATATCACGGGCCTTGATAATATTGGCATACCGACTTACATGGCTATTCGACCTCTGGCCAAAAGTCTCACCACCGCACAAGGAAAAGGCATTACTCATGAGTTAGCAAAAATCTCTGCTATTATGGAATCCATTGAATGCTGGCATGCGGAAAACTTGCCTCTACCTGATTTGATAGGTTCCTATCATGATTTACATCGCCATTATTCTTTACTCCCTCTGGACAGCCCAATCAATCGCGATGTTTTTTTAGCAGTTGCGGTGCAGGAATTGAACTCGCTGGAAATGCCTTGGCTACGTGCTGTCGAATTATTCTCTGGGAAAGAAATTTATATTCCTTATCAACTGGTCAATATGGATTTTGTTAATCGGCAAGGGTTACAGCAATTTTTTATCTACAGTACGACAAATGGCCTTGCTTCTGGCAATACGTACGAAGAAGCACTTTGCCATGGTCTTTATGAATTGATTGAACGAGATTGTGAAAGCGAATTTGTCCTGCAAAAAAATGTGAATGCTTATAAAATTGATCCAACGACGATACACGCTCCTCATTTACTTGAATTGATGAATAGAATAGATAATAAAGAAATCAAGCTGAATTTGTACGAAATGACGAATGATATGCAAGTGCCTGCTTACATGGCTTACTTACATGATTTGACAGGAGTACGGTTGAGCGGTATTTATCGTGGTGCGGGCTGCCACTTTTCCGATGTGGTCGCGTTATCAAGAGCCATTACGGAAGCAGTGCAAAGTCGTTTGACTATTATTTCGGGTGCCCGGGATGATGCTTATCCTTTAACTTATAAGACGCTGCAAAAAGATTCATCGGGCTTAATGACGCAAACATTTGACGCGCCCGCCGAAAAAGCATTCATTGAAAGACCTGTGCCAACGGGATTTACACATTGCATCGATGAAATGCTATTGCGCATTAAACGCCGCGGATTAGAGCAAGTGATTGTGTATGATCATAGCAAAAAAGGTCTCGATATTTCTGTGTTACATACGATTGTACCGGGTTTAAAAATGACAAATTCGTTGCATGCGCATACAGGTTATTCTCATTGTGATTTATAACTACACTGCTTTTAATATGGTTATACAGAGTGAATTATCTTTACCCTGGTTGCCTCATTTTTCTTCTCACGCAGAAGAGAAGCATCGAGTTACTATTTCATTTGGTGCCGTGAGTGAGCAGGGCATTGCCGATCCACTGCAGATGGGTCTCTATTTTCAAGCAACCCAGCAGGCATTTTGGTTATCGGTACCGTCTATTGCTCGCTTCCTCATTATTAATGGCAATGAAATTATTATCGATCCTATAAAAGGGGTAGATGAAAATAGCTTGCGTGCATTTATTTTAGAGAGTTGCTTAGGCGCACTATTGTTGCAACGTAATGTTTTTTTATTACACGGTGGTGCAATAAAGCGAAAAAATAGCAGCATTGTTTTTTTAAGCGCGCCTGGCACTGGCTTGTCAACATTAATGGCGGCACTGTTAAAACGCGGCTATTCTTTACTAACGGATAAATTATGTGCCATAGATGACTCAGGTCGCGTTTTGCCTGGCACAGGCTGCGTGGAGTTATGGCGACATGTGGCAAATGCAATCGGTTTTGAATCAGAAGCATTAATGCAAGTTCGGCCAGGTATTCCTAAATGGAGAGTGCTCGCAGGTAAACAATATTGTCATGAGGCTACACCCATTAAAGCAGTTTATGTTTTGAATTTTCATCCTCAACAAGCCATACAATTTGTCAAATTAGATGACGCAGAAAAAGTGTCTTATTTGAAACAATCTTTATTTAAGCGTCCGCATGTGCAAAAAAATTATTTATCGCAATGTGTTTCATTTTCACAACAAGTTGAAATGATCCGTTTCACACGACAAGCCGTTGAGTATCCACTTGATCAATTGGTTCATTTAATTGAACAAGATTGGTTAATGAGGGAATAATGAAAAAGGGCATTTATTGGTTAGCATCTTATCCAAAATCCGGTAACACTTGGTTCAGAATTTTACTCACGACCCTGTTGCAAGGCACGAATAAGCCACTTAATTTAGATAACTTAGATGGCTCAATGGCCAGCAGTCGTGCTTGGATTAATAATGCATTAGGCTTTGATAGTACTTACTTATGTGATGATGAATTGGATCAATTAAGGCCCGCTATTTATAGTTGGTATGCCGAGCAAGATACCAAAGTTAATTATCATAAAATTCACGATGCCTATACCTATGTTGATACGGCTAAGCCGCTCATTCCAGCCAGCGGTTGTTTAGGCGCTATTTATATTATTCGCAATCCATTAGATGTTGCTATTTCATTTGCATATCATTCGAATATCTCAATTGATATGATGATAGAATTGATGGGGAATTTTTCTCTAGCCGTGCCGGTTGATATCCATCGGCACAAACAATTGCGGCAAAAATTATTATCTTGGTCGCATCATGTAACGAGTTGGAAATCCGCTTCCGCAATAAATGTTTTGTTTTTACGTTATGAGGATATGTTACTAGCGCCATTTGAAACATTTAAAAAAGGAATGGCTTTTTTAAATATTGACGTTTCTGACGCTGCTTTGCAGCAAGCAATCGATCGCACTTTATTTCATAAGTTGCAGCAACAAGAAGCTGAAAACGGGTTTAAAGAAAAAACCCGTGTGGCCAAGCGTTTTTTTCGCAAAGGCATTGCCGGTGACTGGGAAAATACGCTGACTACAGCACAGATCGATAAGCTGATTCGTGATCATGGCGAAGTCATGTATCAATATGGTTACTTAGATCAGCATTATCATCCTATTCGCGTGTGCTCGTAACTCGCCATCCCCGATAAAAGCATCGGGGATAACAAGTGATACGATTATGCAAATCGATAAACAAGGCCCAAGCTAAAGGAGCTTAAGCTTGCTGGTGGAGCGCTAGTGGTCGTATTGATGGTGCTAGTGGTGCCGTCAAAACTAGGTGAGTATCTCATACGCACGCTATCGCCAAAGATGTACGCATAAGCAAGCGAAATACCCAGGTTATCATTCACATTATAAATACCACCTATTTTTATTTCGGGTGTCACCGTGGTAACGGTTGTGGTCACGTTCGTATTACCTGTTGTCGCGCCACCTGCTACAAATTGACTTAAATCGGTTTTACGTACTAACTTAACATTTTGATTGAGTCCGCCTGCTTTAATGAATAAATCAAATTGGTTATAGCGGTAGTCTGCGCCTACTAAAACATCCAAGCCATAGATAGTGGCTGTATTATTAACGCCAGCATTATCACTGTTAAATTTTGTCTTACCATAGTAGCCCCAACCGAGTTCAGCTGAAAATCCTACGATAGGAGACATCCAATAGATACCACCTGCTGCTAAACGTCCTCCCCAATTATTTGTTGATTTGGAAAGAGAAGCATCACGTACTGTCACAGAATTGATAGAGTTAGTTGTGTAGCTGCCTTCCGCGCTAACAAATAAGGGATGATTAACAATGGGCGTGATATCACCTTTAAATGTACTGGATGATGTGGAAGCAGCAAAACTAGGGGTTGCCAATAAGCTGGTAATAAGTATAGCGTGCACTCTATTCATTAATTACTCCTTTAAAATGTTAATTTCCAGGTTGTCTCAGTAACGCATCATACCGCTATCAATGACATTGATCCATTCTAAAATTCCTTTATCAAGATTACGGACATCGCTGAATCCCGCAGTAAGTAAAACATCACAAGCCACCGCGCCACGGCTGCCTGATTTGCAATATATGACAGTTGGCCTATCTTTTATTAATTGGTCAAGATGCAACTCAAGTTCAGATAAAGGGATATGTATACCTCCAAGATGGCAAATGGCGCGCTCATGGAGTTGGCGTACATCGATGAGTTGGATGTGATGTTCTGAACAAGAAAGTAGCTGTGCTAATTCTTTTGCACTGATCATGGGTATTTTTTTCTGGTTTTCAGCAGGAAAGTAGGGAACTGGGTGAGTATGACAATTCTGTTTGACGATTTCATATTGATTAAATTGTAAGGTTAATAAATCCAGCGTCAGTAAAATACCTGAAGCGATATTGCCAATACCTAATAAGATTTTAATGGCTTCGGTTGCCTGAAGTGTGCCGGCCACTCCGGGCAATATACCGAGCACGCCCCCTACAGCACAATTGGGTGTAAGGGAAGAGGGCGGTGGTTCAGGATAAAGGCATTGATAACAGGGGCCATCCAGATAGTTAAAAACACTGATTTGCGCATCAAATTGATAAATACTAGCCGAGACGAGAGGTTTTTTTAAGGTGCGGCATACCGAATTTAATAAATATCTGCTTTTATAATTATCTGTTGCATCCAGTACGACCTCGTAAGATGAAATAATTTCCATTGCATTAGTTTCTGATAAAAAAGAGGAATATATTTCGACTTGCACATTCGGATTTTGAGTGTGAATTTGCTGTGCGACGGTCTCTGCTTTATTACGACCGATATCTTTTTCACTAAACAAAACTTGTCGTTGTAAATTACTGAGCTCTACTTGATCACCATCGATTACACCTATTGTTCCTATTCCGCTCGCAGCTAAATATTGCAAGGCGGGACAGCCCAATCCTCCCGCACCGACACAAAGTATTTTAGAATGTTTTAATTTTTGCTGTCCTTCCATACCAATGACGGGAAAATGGCGCTGATATCGCAGTAATTCATTTTGATTGAATTTAACTTGCATCTAACCTCCAACCAATGCAGTTACTATATCCACTTTATCTTCCTCATGTATCATTTGAGGAGTTGCATATTGATTGATGTTCTTTCCATTCAGATAAACATTAACGTAAGGTATTAATTCATTTTTAGCATTTAAAATTCGATCAACTAATATAGGACAATGCTGACGAAGCGCTGCAATTAACTCTGCGGTATTGTGGATTGAGAGCTTAAATGTTTTTTGATTCTGGGTAAAACGTGTAAGCGAAGGATGAATATTTACAAAAGCCATTACAAACTCCTTATATTCCTTTCTCCATGTATCCATATCCTATTTGAAGAGTGGAGAGGAGGCAAGAAATTTACCCATTATAGCGGAATCCTATCTGGTTTGCATATTTAGAGCGAGTATCATGCTGGCTAGCAAGGCGCAATTTTAAAAATGACGAGTTTAGTTCTTCTAAATGAGTTATTTTTTTAAAATTGCAACGCAACTAGTCAGCATAGGATTTCGCTATAAACCAGCATGACAGGTAATTTCCAATAAATTTCATACAGGAAGTTGCCAGCCGTTGATAAAACCGTCACTGGCGTAAAATTCATGTCAGTGTAGATCAATACAACATTATTCAAACAATGAAATTAATGACCCTAAAATTATAGTTGGCGTCATATTGGCTGTCACAGCAGCAGTTGGCAATACGGCATTAGAGGCTAATTCGGCGCTTTATAAGCATAAAAAAATACGAGGTAGGCCATAATTACCCTGTAGCATTAGGAAAATTCCCTAAGCTTTTTTTTATAAAAGATACCCTAAAATTAAGTATATCTTTTATTTTTCAAGGCAGTAAAACATGAATCTCCCATTAAATGAAAAAGCTAAAACAGATTTAAAAGAGCTAATCCATTATTTATACGACAGTAACAACGAATATAAGAAATGTTCAGAAAAGACAGCTAATAAAATATTACGCGATTTATTTAGAAAACTATTAGAAAAACGTGCACCTATGATCGAAGAACTTAAAAATCTTCTTCCTGATCTGGCGACTATTGAAAATGGAGCAATGATAGGTAGTACTCATCGTACATTGATTGATTTTAAAAATCTTCTTATTGAAAATAATGATCAGAGTATTCTTAAAGAAATTAAACGTGTTGAGAATATAATTCTGGATAAATATCGTGAGCTTGTTAATAACAATCTTCCTCAGATATTAGTTGTTATTTTATGCCAACAGGTAGAAAAAATTATTCGTGATGTTGCTTCAATCGAACTGATTAGCATGTCTTCGTGTGGTGAAATAAATAAGAAGCAGAAAATTGTCGAGCATCCGGTAGATGAAGCTTCACGAGAATCATTTCCTGCAAGCGACCCACCTGCGTGGATTAACAGAAAGCCCGGAGACTAAAGGACTGATTTGCGTGTTTAACAATGCATTTTACGGCTAACTTGAAGTAATTTTAAAGGAGATATTCAATGTTTTCACATGTGAAGCTTTGTCTAAGATCAGCTGCGGGAGTTATGTTAGCACCAATCGATGGAGTCTACGGCTTGTTGAAAGGCTCTTTTTACTTCATCAAATATTTCACTGTTGAAAGAAACGGTGATAGATATTTTTATCCAACTCTTGAGAATAATATAGCAAACGATGCAGCGGCTAGGGTCATGCCCGTTGCTACAGGTTTGGCACGCGTTGCTGCTGTAAACATGGGTGTGCTTTGCGTTCTAGGTTCCCTTGATATTATTTCCATTCCCGGTATTACGGCAATTCAGGCAGGCTCTTTTGAAGCTATTACAAAAACAGTAGGAATCGCAATAGGTTGGACAGTATTAGCCAGGGGGATAGGGGCTTTTGTCGGCGCGATTTTTGATTATTGCAAAATAAATGAAATGGCGGTGGGGAGAAGAGGTGCGAGTAGTGGTGAGGAAAATAGGGAACAAAGAGAGTTAACTCCATCTACAATAAGGATATCAAGACATTTAAGAATTTCATTTTTAGAGCACGCAGCAGCTATCACCTTGCTGGGTGAAGCTGGGCACGATCTTGTTACGGAATTAAGGAGAGCTCCTTTATCATCAGCGGCTAGTGCGGCGACAGTGAGTGAGGGACAGGCTAGTGAAGCCAAATACCAGGTCCTTGCAGGTGACGATAGTGGCAGAGGTGAGTCTTTGAGTAATTATAGGGAAAGAGAGGGTAATCGAGGGCCTCTTATGTTTAATTCTAATTCCCGCACACGTATGGTGCATCATTTAACTAACCCAGAGCGGTCAAGGTTGGATTTCCGTACAATGCATCACTTAGCTAACCCAGAGCGGGAAGCACGAGAAACACCTCCCACTAGTCCCTCTCGGATTAGCCCCACTAGCTTTACAAAAGATACTTGAAGCAACGGAGAGCAGACCGTTTTATTAAAAATAATATGCTTATAATAAGGCGGAATGCGAAGCAACAGGCGATGAGCCGCTCGCTATTAATACTAAGAATCAGCAAGTTAGCGGCTGGGGCTTATCTGAGGCAATATATTTACACTATAAGGTCTATAATTAATAAATAGCTTTAATTATAGGATACCCAAATGGCTAAGACTTTGAATATTTCATCAGTTGAGCCACTCCATAATGGCTCTGTAGTCAGTTCAACGCTTAACCTCCCTCATAGCCCAACCCTACAGGGGCAAATGGAAACTTTATTGGACGTAATACAGCAACTTTCTTTGGCGAAGGATCTTGAAACGATAATGTATATTGTTCGTCGGGCCGCTCGAAAATTAACAGGTGCGGATGGCGCAACTTTTGTGCTGAGAGAAGATGATAAATGCTATTACGCTGATGAAGATGCTATTTCACCCTTATGGAAAGGGAAACGGTTTCCTATGAACATCTGTATTAGTGGGTGGGTGATGCTACATAAAGAAGCCGTCACTATTAAAGATATTTATGCTGATACTAGAATTCCAGCCGATGCATATCGCTCCACTTTTGTAAAAAGCTTAGCGGTAGTGCCCATTAGAACAACGTCACCGGTAGGCGCGATTGGAACCTACTGGGCCGAACCCTATCTTCCTAGTGACGAACAAGTGAATTTACTAAAAGCGCTCGCGGACAGTATCTCGGTTGCTATGGAAAATATTCAATTGCAAACAGAATTACAACATGGTCAAAGGGAAACATCAGCACAAACAGAAATCACTCGAAAATTAATGGAAACCAATTGTGAGCTTGAAAATACATTGGCCGAATTGAATCGGCGTAATATTGAAATGGAATGGTTAAAAGAATTAAGTTCAAAGTTACAAACTTGTCTATACATTGAAGAAGCTTATAGATTAATTATGCAATACGCACAATTATTATTACCGGATGTATCGGGTGTTTTATATTTAATGCATCCTTCACGCAATTATTTGGAAGCAATGAGCTCTTGGGGAAAAGACTTAAATGAAGAAAAAATTATTAAGCCTGATGAATGCTTGGCTTTACGTCGAGGATCAACTTATAAAATTAATGATCCGCAATGCGGTTTAACTTGTGCGCACTATAAAATAGATAAAGATTTCCAATCCTATAGCTGTGTTCCTTTATTTGCACAGAGTGATATTATCGGATTTTTTTTCTTGAAATGGAAAGATTGTAAAAAATCCGATATAGATATAGAGAAAATAAAAAATAATCAAGATACTTTAATCAGTATGATTGCAGAACAAGTGGCCATTGGAATTTCAAATATTAAATTACGGGAAACATTAAGAAATCAATCGCTGCGTGATATGCTAACGGGTCTTTATAATAGACGTTATTTAGAAGAAACATTTGCACGCGAGTTAAGTCGCAGTGAACGAAAATCATCTTCATTAGCCATTTTTATGTTAGACATTGATCATTTTAAACTATTTAATGATAAATTCGGACACGAAGCAGGAGATATGGTCATACAAGCATTGGCGAAAGTTTTGCATAATACGGTACGCCAGGACGACATTGCTTGCCGATATGGAGGAGAAGAATTTATTTTGATTATGCCGGATATTAATTTAGAAGAAGCTTTACAGCGAGCCAAAGCATTGCATGAAGAAATCAGTCATATTCATTTACGCTATGGAGGACTTGCCTTAACTCAAATTACAGTTTCTATTGGAGTGGCCATGTTTCCACTCCATGCCAAAACCACCCATGGTTTGATTGCAGCATCGGATGCTGCTTTATATCAAGCAAAAAATTCCGGACGAAATCGAACAGAAATATTTAATTCAATAATATAGACAAGTAAAATATTTCCGAGCACCCGTCATTAATGGAAAAGGCTAAGTTTTTATTATTTTACTGCCCGCAGATGCACATATTCATACAAAAGTAATCTTTCAATCGAATAATCTTATGTATTTGTATGCATCATTGGGCTTATAAAAAAATAGGGCCGAAATTTTTAGCGCCAGCAAAATTAATCAATTACTTTTACGTCTTCCGCTTGTAATCCTTTTTGGCCTTGAGTGACAGTAAACTCTACATGTTGTCCATCGGATAATGATTTGTAACCATCAGCACTGATAGCTTTAAAGTGTACAAATACATCATCCCCTTGTTCTCTTTGAATAAACCCAAATCCTTTTGCGTTGTTAAACCACTTTACTGTGCCTTTTTCACGTGTTGTCATAAAATTAACCTTCATTTAAATATTAGTAACCGATAAACATAATTAAAACATAAGAAAAAATGACTCACTATTAGGGAAAAACCCTATCAGCTATAGCTATTTTAATTTATAAAAAATTTTCTTATTCTTTTTTCATGCTTCATCGACATATCAAAGCAATAGATTTACAACTAACTTGCCGGTAATGAGATGGGGGAAACATGGTTCTTTAATTTTAAATTTAGAATAAACTTTTCAATAACGCGGATTGTTTCTGTATGTGCATATCGGTTTAAGTGAATATCATCTTCTCTAAAATCCCATAAACCAGAATTAGTTAATGATCCATTCACCCAGTCATGTCGATCAATAATTGGATATGCACAAACGCCAAGTATGGGTAATCCTTTATTTAGCATATCTTCTACTTGGGTTAAAATTTTTCTCCACCATATTTTCCTTAAACTTCCAAAACATCCTGTTTCAGAAATAAGAATGGGCTTTTTATAGCGATTATGAATTTGATAACAAAGGGAAGAAAATTTTTCTCTTTTCTGGCTATTGAAAGGAATGGTTCTGCAAACGGGTTCTTGAAATAAAATAAAAGGGTCACGATCCACATGCAAAATGTATTCTTGATTATGTAAATAATAATTGATTCCTATTATATCAAGATAGGAGGGATCACCACCTAGTTCGGGCATAATTTTACCGCTAATCATATCCCATACTTGAAATCGTGTTTCTTCAAAATATTGCGCATATTCCTCAACGATTTTACAATTTTTCTTTTTTGGTACGCGGTGCATAATGGGATCCGCATGGATAAATTGAACATTTTTATCTATCTTGCGCACCTCATCAATTGCCGCAAGAACTGCCTTAACACATTGTGTTTTAAGTAAAAAACCTTTGTGAGTAGTGAAGGGTGCCCACTCCCCAATTTCACCTGCTATCCACGAAAAAAAAGAAATTTCGTTAAAAGGCACAATAAAAATCGTGCCCTTATTAAATTTCCTAAGTAAAAGGATGACTGCCTTCGCATACGCAGCAAAGCGGTCAATAAATTCATTGGTATAAGGGTTCAAGTTTTCTGGAAAATCAAAATGATTTAAATCCCAAATTTGTTGAATTTTGGCAGCTGATCCTTGTTGCATTATTTTTTCAAAACGAGAAAAATCGTAAATGCCATTTCCTTTATCGACTTGGTACCAGGCTAAGCCTTCTCTTACGGTATGAATGCCAATTTCTTTTAATAATGTATAGTCTTCTTGTAAGTAAAGCTCATGTTTTGAGTCAGCTAAAATGTCTAATCGACGAAGTCTATCTCTATGAAAGCTACACTCAAAGCCTCCCATCATAAATGAAAAGAATAATTGTTTATTCTCCGTCATATTTATACCGACGTTACCAAATAAGGTGCTCTTTCTTCAATTTTATAAAATAAATCCAACGCATTTTTAAAAGCTTGATCCATATTAAAATACTTGTAATTTGCAAGCCTTCCAATAAAATAAATATTTTTCAAATTATTGGTTGCTTCCTTGTATTTTTCAAAAATAGCTTGGTTCCGCTGAGTAGGAACAGGATAATATTTTTCATTTTTTCCATTTCCATTTATGCTTATCTCTTTACAAATAGTTGTTTTGGGATTAATTTGCTTAGTAAAATGCTTAAATTCAATAATTCTAGTATAGGGAACATCTAATTCTGGATAATTTATTACAGAATTTTTTTGGAAAAATCCTTGTTGATGTGTCTCAAAATTAAATATAATTGAGCGATATTCTAATTGCTCAATATGACATTTGAAATCGAAAAATTGATCAATTGGACCGGTATAAAATAGTTTCCTGTGTATAGGTAAAGCATTACGGATATCAAAATAATCCGTATTCAACATAACATGGATATTAGGATGAGAAAGAATTTTTTGAAAAAGCTTAGTGTAACCTCCTGCTGGCAAAGCTTGATATTTATCAGTAAAATAACGGTCATCGAAGTTGTTTCTAACTGGAATACGATTTAAAACAGAGGAATCCATTTCTTCTGGAAGTTTATCCCATTGTTTCTTAGTGTAATTTTCAAACATTTTTTTATATAACACTTCTCCAACCCGCGACATTGCCGCTTCTTTGCTATTTTTTGGATTTGCAAATTGAATTTGATTTGCGGCAAGCCAGGTATCCATTTCCAATGCGTTTTGAATAGATAAACCAAATATCGCATTCACTGTAGTAATATTCACCGGAACAGGAACTAATTTTTTGTCAACGGCCGCTAATACTCGATGTACATAGGGATTAAATTCGCTAAATTGATTAACGTATTTCCAGACGTCTTCAAAGTTAGTGTGAAAAATATGTGCGCCATATTTAGATACTAAAATGCCATCTTCATTATAATAATCAAAGCAATTGCCCCCAATATGATCCCGCTTTTCTATTATTAACACTTTTTTATCTATTGATGCATATCGTTCAGCCATCACAGCCCCAGAAATGCCAGCGCCAATTACAATCACATCATATTGTTCCATCATAGCGCTTGTTCTTTTGTTGAATTTTTTTCTAAAACAATTCTATCAATCAATTGCCACATTTTAGTAGCTGTGTTATCCCAAGATGTGTAATTGAGCACATCGATATAGGATGCTATACGCTGTTGTTTTGCCACTTTGGTTTCATTGATAATTTTATCAATAGCGTCAGCAAATTCTTGTGCGCTTTTTATGATCATAATAATATCTTGATAATCCCTTACCACATCATAAATTGGGGTAGAAATAATAGGCCGTAAAGCGGCCATATATTCCAGGGTTTTAGTCGGACTAATAAACTGAGTGGCTTCATTTAATGCAAAAGGCATCATTGCAATATCAAATTCTTTTAAATATTGCGGCAAAATTTGATACGATTTAGCGCCTAAATAAATAATATTTTCCCTACGAGGAAGCATGGCCGGATCAATTTTTACATGAGGCCCCACCATGACAAAGGTACACTCTTTTTTAAGATCTGCAATGTCGGCCAACAGATGCAGGTCGATTCTTTCATCAATTACTCCACAATAACCAATAATGGGACGAATCACGCTTTGGAGTTCCTCAGGAACAACTGTTTCCGCCAGCAGGGCCTTCTGAAAATGCATTCTATCAACGGAACTGGGAAAGCAAAAAACATTTTTAGCAAGTTTGCTTTTCTCCTCAAAAAGTGATTTTCCCCCTGTAAAAATAATATCAGCCTTACTCAGCAACGATTTTTCTTCATTTATAAGCGCAGGATCTGCATTTTTAAAAGCTGATAATTCATCCATACAATCATAGATAATTTTATGACTAGAAAAATAAGGAATAATCTTTTGAAACGCAGCACTATAGAACCATAAATGAGGATTTTGAATGGATAAATTATTACAATAACTCTTTACAATATGAGCCAAATCATCAAAGAAATTCTCTCTTTTAATGCGTGGCTGAATAACGGTTATGCTTTTATTAACCGCAAACACTTTTGTAATGTCGCTTTCGTTCTCAGAAATTGGCTCTTCAACAAATAATATTCTCCGGTATTGTGAAAACCTTGTCATTAAATGTTGTGGTCTTTGATATACAAATTCCCATCGTAAATGCGAAAAAGCAATCAAATCATTTTTTGTATTCATAATAATTTCCAATAAAAGTTAAAGTTAAGCAATCTCAGTTGAATTGAATCGCAATTTGAATTTCCAAGCGCTACGAATAATGGTTTGGATGTCGCTAAACCGTGGCTTCCATCCTAAAGACTGTATTGCTTTTGTGGAGTCTGCGATAAGAATGGCTGGATCACCTGATCGACGAGGTGCAATAATTGTTGGAATGGGTCTGCCTGTGATCTTACTCACTCCATCAATAATTTCTTTTACTGAAAAACCACAACCTGAACCTAAGTTATAACAATCACTTTTGCCGCCCAGAAATAATTTCTCTAAAGCGAGCAAATGTGCTTGGCACAAATCTATTACATGAATATAGTCACGGATACATGTTCCATCTGGAGTGGGATAATCATCCCCAAAAATTGAGATTGATTCGCGTTTTCCTTCCGCAACTTCCAGTACAAGAGGAATGAGATGTGTTTCTGGTTGATGACACTCTCCTATTTTTCCCTCAAGATCAGCTCCACTCGCGTTGAAATAGCGCAATATTGCATAATTTAGCCCATATGCTTCAGCCATATCTTTTAAACTATGTTCGATAAATAACTTGCTACGTCCATAAGGATTTAATGGTTTTTCTTGATGTTTTTCATCAATGGGAATATATTCTGGTTCGCCATAAATTGCGGCGGTTGAGGAAAAAATAAATTTCTTTACATCATATTTTAACATCACTTCAATTAAATTTAATGTATTTGCAATGTTATTTATGTAAAATTTAATAGGATTTTTTACTGATTCTTCCACTTCAATAAAACCAGCAAAATGAATAACCGCGTCAATCGCATAATTTATAAATACTTCTTTTATAGAAGACGTATTTTTTAAATCTCCAATAATGAACGTTTCCGCGTCAGATACGAAATGAGCATGTCCCTTTGATAGGTTATCAAATATGATTGTCTTATATCCGGAATTTTTAAGTAACTTAGCCATATGAAGGCCGATGTAACCTGCTCCTCCTGTCACTAAAATAGTTTTATTTTTTTTGCCTTTTTGAAAATTCCCTTTAAATGAACCATTTAATTCTGATTCAATGTTCATAATTTCCTTATTTTTAAGATTAATAGAAAGAGCATTTTGTTATAAGTTTTTTTTTAAAACTAATAAGGTATAACCCTCGATGGATTAGGGTTAAATAGCATTTGATTTCTTAAGAAATCAATCCCTGCGTGCTTTATATCAAGCAAAAATTCGGGCGAAATCGAACAGAAATATTTAATTTAATAATATAGAGTCCACAGGATAAATGTTTTAAAAGGTAGGCACGTTTGATGTAACTTTACCTTGCATGTTATTGGTGCGTCTCAGGATATCAACATTTAGCATAATATCTTTATATATATTGAAATACACCATCCGATCAAGATGATCTAAAGAGTTTTGTACATCTCCGTGTTTATGAATATAACATGTTATGTCTAAAGTGATAACATGAGGAAAATCTCGCGTCACATCCTTCACTATGTTATGGTATTGCGCTGCCAGTACGGTGTCATCTCCCCTGCGATAATTGGGCAGAATGACAGCTAAGAAACAATCTTGAGGAATACGTTCAACTATTTTTTTCCAATTGCGTCGCAAAGTAATTTCACCACTACCCACATTAGTATAGTTAGCGGCAAGATATTGAACTACCTTTCTCGCTTGCTCTCTCTCTTCTTCGGGAAATGCCTTCTGATTTAGATAATTTTCCAGCTCCAGAGATGAGATCTGAGTGAGATCCTGCATTCCTGCTCCCAATCCCATGCTAATCTCAAAATCCAGTGTGTTATGTCTATAAACTGGCATATAAAGATCGCCCCATGCGCTAAGTACAAATAGTGTGCCTGGTTGAGGAGCGGCAAAGAAAGAAAAATTAAAGTATTTTTGATTCAAAGCGAGAGTATCAATCTCTTTTTCTATTTCCTCGTCTAGCTGGGAAAGGGACAACACCATATTAGGCGTCGTATCTTGTCTTAAAAAAAAGGCACTACTCACATGATTGGTTTGAACAACAAGCGTATGAGTTTCTTGTCTAAGATAATGTGAAAGTGCGTTAAGTTCGCAACCTCCTTTCAAACGAATCTCCGGCATCAAACTTTGAAATATTTCTACTTGATTAAGTAGCGACAAATCTTCTGCGCCTTCAGCAAAGAGTAATGAACCCTCTAGATCTTGATTAATCCAATTAATCTCTCCTTCGTCCCACAGATCTATTAAGGCATCACCTTTTATCTCAATTTGTGGTTTTTCTAACTTCTGAAATAGCCAGCGTTCTATGCCCATTCCAAGAATACGGCACGAAAAACAGAAATGGATTAATTTTTTTAAATCATCATAGATGGTAGAAATAACGTATATGCCACAGATGCCATAGTTGCCGTAATTATCCCAAACTTTGATTAAGCCCGCTTGATTATAATATAGACGAACTATTTTTATAAGCTCCTCTTTCGCTAAGGCAATATCATCAGGAAGCCGAGCTTTAGTAAAATTTAATTGATTCGTTCTATTGATTAATTCAATAGCACGGTCTAAATGTGCTTCTATGTTCGGTTCTATAGTAACCCGTATGTTGCTCAAACGTAAAAAAGTTATATTGTCTGAGCCCGCTTTTTTTTCAGCCATTTTTCGACGATGTAACAATTGATATTGTTTTAATCGTGTAAGACTAGAATCATTTTTCCCTGCACATAATTTGTGATTTAGCAACGTTGGAATAATAGTTTCGTCAGCGGTTCGCAAGCCCGGTACATGCATAGCAGCTTCAGCACGATTACTTGCATTGTCGTCTATAAATAGAATGGTCTCTGGTCTTAATTGGATATCATTAATTAATTCTTTGAGTCGTGGGCCTTTTGGGGTCCAATCTATAGTTGGAAAAATAAAAAAGTCCCAAATGTCATGTTCTCGTAAAATTTTTTCAACAGTAGCATAATCATTTTTAGAACAAATAGAACTAATGATGCCGCGCTTAGCTAGCTCGATTACGATATCATGATGATCGCCGACATATTCGCGGATTCCTCCTTCGCTAAGTGTTCCTCGCCAGAAAGTTTCATCGAGATCCCATATCACTAGGCGCACAGATTCTTGTTCAAGCATAGGGCTTCCTTGCATTAATTGTTTTAAACCATCAACAAATTTCCAAACTTGTTGGGAAAATAGAGTGCGATGCTTGTTGATGACATGCAAGACATCAATAATTCCACAATAAATCAATATATTACAGAATAGACAAGGCGTCGTTATATAGTTACCATTAAGACGGTGATTTTATTGTTTTCAGCGCCAAAGAATAGCTTCACCGACAGCATGCTTTCATTTAAATGGTTTTTGCTTCGTCTTGGTATTTTTTATTTGCCATGTGTATGCATTTCAATTATAACGAGATTCGCAGATTAGCAGAAAGTATTTTCTTGCAACAGAGCCAGATTACTTATTAACACCACATTATTAAGGAATTGATCATACATGAATGGCAATAGACTCCGGGAAAATCTGAAATTTGATATCCCTGCTGGCATCGTTGTATTTTTTGTTGCTGTACCTTTATGTTTAGGGATAGCCCTTGCATCGGGTGCGCCCTTATTTTCAGGAATTGTTGCTGGAATTATAGGTGGCGTAGTCGTTGGAATAGCAAGCGGTTCAAGATTAGGTGTAAGTGGCCCTGCTGCAGGTTTATCTGCGGTAGTATTGACTTCTTTAGCAACATTAGGAAATTCTTGGGAAACGTTTTTATTAGCAGTCATGCTAGCTGGTATGTTGCAAGTACTAGCAGGCATGCTAGGAGGTGGGATTATTGCCTACTATTTTCCCTCTTCAGTGATAAAGGGCATGTTGACCGGGATTGGTATTATTATCATCTTAAAACAATTGCCTTTAGCTCTCGGTTTAAATGGCGCGGCTAAAGGTATTATGATTGATGAAGGGAGTAATCATCTTTTTACACCTTTCCAACATATTTTACATTCAATTCACTTAGGGCCTACGCTAATTACAATAGGTTCACTTATTTTGTTAATAACATATGACAAATTTTTAGCTGCTCGTTATAAAATTTGCCGAATTATACAAGCACCCATTATGGTTGTTTTTCTCGGTGTTTTAGTTACCTGGCTTGGAAATCAAGGGGCATTACCTTTTGTATTAGCGCAAAATGAGTTAGTTAATATCCCTGTTCCTTCTTCCACCATGGACTTTTTGAGTCAATTCCATTTTCCCGATTTTTCTCAAATAACAAATATTAAAGTTTATAAAATTGCCATCGTCATCGCGCTTATTGCCAGTATAGAGACATTATTATCCGTAGAAGCAACAGATAAATTAGATCCTAAAAAACATGTTACGCCCACTGACAGAGAATTAAAGGCACAAGGATTAGGTAATATTATTTCAGGTTTAATTGGTGGTTTACCAATTACTCAGGTAATAGTCAGAAGCAGTGCCAATATTACTTTCGGCGCAAAAACAAAGGTTTCTGCCATTTTTCATGGGCTGCTTTTGTTGCTATGTGTTGCCACTATTCCAAGATTATTAAACATGATTCCACTCGCAACACTCGCTGCTATTTTATTTGTTGTTGGTTATAAATTAGCACAGCCTATTATTTTTGTTAGAATGTATCGTTTAGGCTGGGAGCAATTTTTACCTTTCATCATCACGATCTTAGGAATTATTTTTGAAGATTTACTAGTAGGAATAGCCATTGGTATGACGCTTGCTATTTTTATTATATTAAGAAATCATTATAAAAATTCGCATGAAACTTTCCATTACGAAGAAGATGAACAAAAGAAGATACACTTAACGCTAGCTGAAGAAGTATCCTTTCTTAATAAAGGAAGTATTCTGAGAGAATTTCGGAATATTCCTGATGGATCTGAGATAATTATTGATTTCTCGCGTTCAAAAGTAATAGATCAGGATGTATTAGAAGCAATACAGAATTTTATTGATAGCGCTAAGAGTAAAAAAATTAATGTGCAATGTATAGGAGGTAACCATGTGGACTCTCACTAAAGAAGCACAACAGCTACTAACACCTGCCAATGCAGTTAATTTGCTAAAAGAAGGCAACAAACGCTTCGTGAATAATCTTAAAATTAATAGAGATCTATTGCAGCAGGTTAATGACACATCTGAAGGGCAATTTCCTTTTGCTGTTATTTTGAGTTGCATTGATTCACGCACCTCAGCCGAATTAATTTTTGACCAAGGCTTGGGTGATATATTTAGCATTAGAATTGCAGGTAATATTTTAAATGACGATATATTAGGTAGTATGGAATTTGCTTGTCAATTAGCAGGGTCTAAACTAATCGCTGTGCTGGGCCATACCAAATGCGGCGCGATTCAAGGCGCGTGCAAGCAGGTTAAATTAGGACATTTATCAGGGTTACTTGAAAAAATTGATCCCGCCATTCATTTAGTTAAACAGCGTAATCCTAATCGGCATGAAACGGATGTTGATTTTACAAATACCGTTACTCAAGTTAACGTAAATTTAGTAATTGATAATATCTTGCAGAAAAGCCCTATTATTAATGAGTTAGTTAAACAAAATAAAGTGGGGATTATTGGCGGAATTTATAACGCAGATAATGGGCAAGTTGAGTTTAATGAGAAAGGTAAAACACTCGTTTAATAAATTAATTACTGTACTACTCGGTTTCTTTAATTTTGGCTCGTCTAATTAACTCCTCGCTCCAAACGCGCCATCCAT
>CAZTDR010000027.1:0-33871 GCA_964612855.1 uncultured Coxiellaceae bacterium | reverse complement strand
CTTAATTTTATTTTTTTCAACATGAAGGGGAAGATGCATTTAGTAGAACGGATACTGCCCCGTAGATTTCTGTTTAATTCGAAACACGCCATGAGGGGATTCCTTCCTGAATCCCCCATAAGCACTTTGATGTGTAAAATTGGGTTCGGTAGCATCAAAATTTTACTATATACTCGCCATTGAAAATGCGAAATCTGCTGCATTAATTTAAAAATATAGTAAAAAGTGCAGATTATCAAAAATTATACTTATTGAAAGACTGATGCATCAGAGCTGGGTGTCTAATTCAATTTATTGTGGGCTGTAGACGGGTGCGGCAGTGCTGCTCGTCGTCAGCTCGTGTTTGCTCTTTCCTGCCTGCTCATGATAGAAAAACATTATATGCTGGCTATCCTTAAATTGCATTGCATCTTTGGAAGTTTCCATTAAATTGAAGGTTGGGATCATTGCAACCAACGATTTTGCCAATGGATGCTCTGTTCCATGCAGCCGCATCCTTAATTTTTGTAGCTGACAATCAGGTAATCTATCCCAGTTTAAATGTAGTATCGGACTGATTTTTTTTATTAACTCACTGATATCCTGGAGACTTTGCTCAACAGCTTGCTCTAAAGCTTGCTCTAAAGCGATCGAAGTCGAAATATTTTCGTAAGAAATTTTAGCCTCACCATGGTCCTGAGTTAGGATAGCACTCTCTTCTGCTTGATCAATTTCTTCAAGTTGGCTGAATTGATCTAGGAGCGCCGTAATTTTTGATGATAAGTAATCATAAAAAGCAGAGTTTATTCGCCTTGTATATATGTCAGCGTACTCGGAAGTCTCTTTGTCTTTATCACTTAGCAAATGGAATACACCCAACAGTAAATCTAATTTTTTTTCAGATAAACCATTGTCAAGACATATGCTTCCTAGCACTTCAAATATGCGAGCAAGCTGGTTTTCTAACCAGGATCTATGGCGCTGCCCTTGAAAAATTTTAAAGACAAATAAAGCGTTTTCATTCGCATCGCGATGATTCTCAGTAAGTATTTGTTCAAAAATAGCCGCTAGATGTTGAGTAATGCACAGCGCGTCTTCGATTAATGCAAAATTAATCGCTTTTTCGATGAGATCTAGTCTCGTTAACACCCAACATCCAACCTGGATCAATTGCGCATTATAATCACCTCGATAACGATCTAATAATGTAGACACCTTTTGAGCCATTGTTTCTAAGGAAGAACGTTCTTTTTTATTCATTACATGATTTATAGGTTGCTTTAAAGCATTCCATTGACGCATTACTTCTTTACAAGATTTTTCATAGGTCAATTGATTGCGTACAAGGTGATAATTGCTATTAAGAAAATAATGCTTACCTATAGCATCAAGCAATTTGTCAGCGTCATCAAAACGTTCTGCTTTGATAAGATCAGTACAATAAGTCAATAGTGGTGAAACCAAAAAAGAAACAGGGTCCTCGACAGAAAAATTTGAATATATTTTTGCAAGGGCATTAAGCGCTGTTATAGCTTTTTCCACCGTATTGCTATCATTTTCAGCAAGAATTTGCTTCATAATATCCTTTAAATTACAGGCAATATGCGCCCGCTTTGAACGTTTGTGTGCGAAGTGAATCGCCTCCTCAATCTTATTCAATTTCGTTAGCGCCCAACAGTGTTTTTCAACCAGCTGTGGCTTAAACTTACGAGCAGCACCTGTAGAGCGATTTAATAAACCAGATACGTCTTGAGTGATGATCTCGGGATTTTCTTTTAAAGCAAAACAAATGTTAACTCGCATGAGCTTGGCAGCATTTGCATCAAATAGTGAATTTAAACCTGCTGAGTTTAAAGATAGTGTTACGTCAGCTAATGCTAATTTTAGTTCATCATTCTCATAATACTTCTGCGCTCGTTCTAATAAAAACACAGGATCTGTCGCATCACCTAAAAGGCGCATTCTTTTCGCCGCACCAGATTCATTATCTCGGCTTGAATAAGCGGCGTGAACAGAACACGATTTTGACACAATCTTTTTATATTGATGAGAGGTGATATCTTTGCATTCTCGCGTAAATTCAGCGTACGCTGCGGTAAGCGTGCCAGCTGTCTCATATCCATTTTTCTCCTCTACCGCGCAACTTGTAGGATTTTCTAACGTTTCCAATAAGTCCATTACTTTTTTAAAAGTATATTTTATTTTTGCCTGAGAAAGTTTGTTGCGTACAGAGTAATAATGGCTATCAGGAGGAAAAGAATACCAACCTATGGCAACAAGCAATTTACCAGCGTCATCAAAGCGATTTGCGTCGATCAGTCTTTCGCAATATTTAAGTAATGGATAAGTGAAGCTTAAATCTGAATAATTTTTTGCAAGGACATTAAACATTCTTATCGCTTTTTCTACCGTATTGTTATCATTTTCAGCAAGAATTTGATTCCTAACGTCATTTAAATTACTGACAATATGCGTACGCTCTGAACTTTTGTATGCGAAGTGAATCGCTTCCTCAATCTTATCCAATTTCGTTAATGCCCAACAGTGTGCTTTAACCAGCAGTAGCTTATTAGCAGCATCGGTAGAGTGACTTAATAAATCAGGTGCGTCTTGAGTGATGCTCTCGGGATTTTCTTTTAAAGCAAAATAAATGCTAATTCGCGTGAGTTTGGCAGCATTTTCATCAAATGATGAATTTAAATCTGCTAAGCTTAAAGATAGCGTTACGTTAGCCAACGCTAATTCTAGTTTATTATTTTTCTGATGCTCCTTGGCTCGTTGTAATAAAAACACAGGATCTGTCGCATCACCTAAAAAGCGCATTCTTTCCGCCGTACTAGATGCATGATTGAGGCTTAAATGAGCTTGAATAGCACACGATTTCGATACAACAGTGATGTATTCGTTAGCTGTGATATCTTTGCATTCTCGCGTAAATTCAGCATACGCTACGGTAAGCACGCCAGATGTTTCGTTTCCATTTTTTTCCTCTATCGCGCAACCTGTAGGATTTTCTAACGTGTTCAATAAATTCATTACTTTTTTAAAAGTATATTTTATTTTTGCTTGAGTAAATTTGTTGCGTACAGAGTAATAATGGCTATCAGGAAGAAAAGAATGTTGATCTATAGCAAAAAGCAATTTATCAGCATCACTAAAGCGATCTGCTTCGATAAGATTATTGTAATATTGACATAATGTATCAGTTGGAAAATATGCCGTGTCCGTGTCAGAAAAATTGGAATAATTTTTTGCAAAGACATTAAACACTTTTATAATTTTTTCTACCGTATTGTTATCATTTGCAGCAAGAATTTGATTCATGATGTCATTTAAATTACTGGCAATATGCCTACGCTCTGATATTTCGCATGCGAGATTAATCGCTTCCTCAATCTTATTCGATTTCGTTAACGCTAAACAGTGTGCTTGTAGCGGTTCATTTTCTATTATTTTGAGTTTCTGATTTAAATTAGCTAACGCGATGATTTCTGCGAATTGCTTGTTTTTTTGTAATCGGCCACAAACAGACTTTACGGCTTCAATTACTTGTTTGTAAGAAGTGCTTGTAGGGTCTTTATGTTCTTTATCAAACTCTATTAGAGTTGCAGCAAGAGCTGCTATTTTTTCGTTTGGAATAATTCTTCCCACAATATAAGTTGCCGGATTATCTAAGGGTTTTAATAATGCCATGATTTTTTGAAAACTATCTGCAGCTTTGTAAGCTGATAATTCGTGTTTCTTAATTTGTTCTGTAAATTTCTTCAGTCTTTCTTGCTCTTTTTCATGAATCGCCTTTTGACATCGTTGCATTTTTTCAATTTCATCGGGATGTGATGTTTGATGATTGGTCAGAATAGACGCCAACTCTTTTCTTGCTTCTTTTAGGCTTTTACGGTCAACAGGATTTTGAGCTTCCATTTTCTTAAATAATTCTTGTAATGCCTGATTGGTTTTTAAGTCTCCGCTACTGCTCCTGCCAAGAGCCACGCTTCTCAAAATTTTTCCAAAAGTAAATGTGGTCATTTCAGAAGTATATTGATACATATCCCCCTTTTTTCCTTGTTGCAAGGTATGTTCAGGTGGTATTGCATTAGCTACATGATAAAAGTGAGTGAGAGTGATAGGTTCTAATTTTTCCTCTGTCGCTCTGGTTGTTTCAGCCGCTCGACCAAAATCGATTAAGGTCGCTTTTTCTTGAAGTGGATCATAGATGATATTTCTGCCCCACACATCCAAATGCAAGATATTATTTGCTTCAAGCCACAAACCTGCATCAACTATCTTTACGCAAATATTTATCCACATTAAATCAGGCCACGTAGATTCTGATCTATTGGCCATACTTCTATAACGAATTAATTGATGTATTTCATCTCCGGCTTCATAATCAGAAATAATAAAATGATATTCGGATCCACTAGGACTAATGATGGGTGATGTTGTTTTCCCAAGCTTTTTTAAGAGGGCATGCTCATTTCTAACTTCATTAAGTTCTGAATTTTTTTTAACATGAAACTGCTTCAATACCTTATAGTTATCCGCAAGTAATGCAGCCAGTAAAAATATCTTATCTTCCGTGTTTGTATTTTCTGCGATTAAATCAGCAACAACATATATTTCGCCTGTTATATTTATTAAGTAACAGCCATATTCATCATTAAAGACTAATTGATTTTCTACGGGCAGTGGCTGGGAGTAAATTTTTTCGATTTGCTCTTTGCTCAGCATTCGTCCATTGGGATGGACATTTTTGGCGTCTAATTGCTTAGGCCAATAATTTCCAATGGCTTGTGGTTGTTTGCTTAATGAAAACATGTATTGCTCTATGTGCTTTTTTAGTTTTTGATGAAATCGCTCTGCACATCACTCAGGCTTGACACAGAATATAAGCTAAATTCGGAAAATTTAAAATACCATTCATGTAAATAAATGGTATTTTAAATGCTTTTACATTATTAAGGAGTAGAGCCAGGCGCTGGTGTTCCTGTCCTGACTGTTCCTTGATTGGAGGTACCAGTGCCCGTATTACCTGGATAAGTATTTGTTGAAGTGCCTGTAGTTCTATTTCCAGTCGTTCCTGGTGCAGCTACCGTTTGCCTTTCTGCGTTTGTACTCGTAGACATAGTATTAGTTCCTGCAACGGTAGATTGTTCCATCGGGTTTGAATTTCCTAAATATAAATATCCTAAAACGACAGCCAGAATAATTACAACAATAACACCAAGTATCATCCATATTGATTTATCAGGGCCATCAGGATCATTTACTTTATTGGTCCGGTTTGTTTTCATAAGACCTCCTAATTTTAGAAAATACTAATTTTTAACTATTACTATAGTTATTTCCAGTATGGATCCATATCATAATAATCATGAATTCCTTCTTCCCAGGTGCGATTTGCCATATTCGGCCAACTATCTGCATCAAATCCTGGAGCATTTTTTAAACGTTCTTTGTCGACATTTAAAATAAAAGCATCTTCTTCTTGATCATAGCTAATAGCTTTCCAAGGCAAAGCAAACAATTTATCTCCCAGCCCTAAAAATCCCCCAAAGGATAAAACTACGTATCTCACCTCGCCGGAAATTTTATCTAATATAATCTCTTTAATTTCACCTAAATCTTCACCCTCCTTGTTCATGACGTCTACGCCAACAACATCACTCGCCTTTACTACCTGGTTGGTATTAACTTCCATAAAACCTCCTGTGATTAATATTAAATTAATTTCTTTAAATTAATTTAATATGCCTGCTTTGACTTATCCACCAAGTAGCTCTCCTAATACTTTTAGTGTTTATCTAATCAATAAAGGTATCTAACGACCATAAGCTGCATTGATCACTGTAGTGAGCGTTATGGAAAAGGTGTGACGAACAAAGCCCTTATTAGTTGATTTTTATAAAGTTTCTCTGTGAATTTAATGCATAAAAGTTGCCGCAATAAAATCACATTGTATATATTTGAGTCATCGCATATACTACGGAAAATTATAAACGCGAATTTGAATACCTTACGAGGAGGGGCCCTAACAAACATAATTTAAATTATGAAATTAAATTTCATAAAGGACTATAATGCTAACCTATCTTTTCCCAGGACAAGGTTCACAATTTAAAGGTATGGGAGAAAAACTCTTTACCGAATTTCCGGACCTGACTCAGACAGCCGATAAGATTTTAAGCTATTCCATTTCAACATTGTGTTTAACCGATCCCCAGCATCAATTAAATCAAACGCAATATACTCAACCTGCTCTTTTCGTTATAAATGCACTCTCTTATTTGAATCACATTAACACCTTTTCTCAAAAACCAGATTATGTTGCCGGGCATAGCTTAGGCGAATTTAATGCTTTATGGGCAGCCGACGTATTTGATTTTGCAACAGGACTTAAACTAGTCAAAAAAAGAGGGGAATTAATGAGCCAAGCTACCCAAGGGGGTATGGTAGCTATTATAGGATTTAAAGCCAACGACGTACAAAAACGGTTGGAAGATAATGGATTAACGAATGTGGCAATTGCGAATTATAACTCGCATACTCAAATTGTTATCTCAGGCGCAAAAGAAGAAGTCGATCAAGCTACCATTTTATTCGAACAAGCCAAAGCAAAAATGGTGATTCCACTCAAAGTGAGCGGCGCATTTCATTCAAAATTAATGCATACAGCAGAATATCAATTCCAAGAATTTTTAAAAGATTTTAAATTTTCAGTACCTACTCTTCCAGTTATCGCCAATTTAACTGCTAAACCTTATAACGTGAATGAAATAAAGCAAAATTTGGTGTTACAAATTTCTCACTCTGTGCGTTGGGCGGAATCCATAGACTATTTATTAGCCCAAGGTGTCCAACAATTTGAAGAAATTGGGCCTGGAAATGTTTTAACAGGGTTAGTAAAACGAATTCAATTAGCACAATAACAGGATGTTTGTATGTTAGAAATTTTGAATAAATATATCCATGGGTATGTTGCAATTCCCGTTATTTTAACATGTCATAAAAATAATGTTTTTGATCTCTTGGAAAAATACGGCCCAATTTCATTAACGGATTTGGCCAAGCTAACCAAGGCAAATGAAGGACATTTACACGTCGCTTTACGCCTGTTTCAGTCACTTAACTGGATAAGCAAATCAGAGAATCGCTATTCTATTGCAATTTCGAAAGCGCAATATAAAAAAATGAGTGACATCCCAACTGACATTCTTGAATTATATACAATTTCTGTCGATAGTTTATTAAAAAATACGCACCATAAAAAACTGCTGCAAAAGTGGTTAAACTATTTATGTCATCCATCAGTCAATGACGATCCCTTGATGGGAGATTTTATTCAAGGTGTTGTAATTGTGCCTTTGATGATCGCATTAAAAAAACTTGATTGTGTCGATGAATCGATATTATTTAATAAAATACCTAGCAATTTGCGCCAAGCTATTTTTCGCTATTTTATCCACAAAAAATGGGCTGAAAAAATGGCAGAACAAACCGTTTTAACTGCAGCAGGTCGATTCATGTTAGAACGGGCTTTGAATATGGCAGTAGCAGCCTCACATGCTCCCCTGCTTTACAAAATGCAGGAAATTTTGTTTGGGGATGTAACTAACGTCTTTGGGAAAAACGCGGAAGGGCATGAATTACATATTGATCGTACGCTAAATGTAATAGGGAGTGGCTTTCAGCACACGCGTTATTTTGATGATGTAGAAGAAATTATTATTGCCCTTTTTAATAAAAATCCAGTTGAAAAACAACCAAAATATATTATAGATACAGGATGCGGTGATGGCACATTACTTAAAAAAATTTATGAAATAATTATCAATCATACAGAGCGCGGCCAGGTAATCGATCAATTTCCTTTGCGTATGATCGGTGTTGATTATAACAAAAAAGCATTAATAGCAACACAAGAAACATTGCGCGCTATTCCGCACCTTGCCTTGCAAGGTGATGTGAGTGATCCAGAAAAATTTATTGAGAATTTAAAAGCCTTAGGCATACATGATATAGAAAATTCACTCCATGTGCGTTCGTTTCTCGATCATGATCGTCCCTACGTCCCCCCACGCGAAACTATAAAAGTTCAAACTCGATCAGCTATAGATTATGCCGGTGTATTTGTTGATCAGGACGGTCAGTGCATTCCATCAACCGAAATGATTCAAAGTCTGGTGGAACATTTAATACGCTGGACATCGATTATTTCACAGCATGGATTATTAATTTTAGAAGTCCATTGCTTATCACCGGAAATAATTAACCATTATTTGGAGCAAAATGAAAGCTTACACTTCGATGCATTACAAGCATTTACTCAACAATATTTGGTGAGCGCATCTGATTTTTTAATGTGCGGCGCAGAAGCGGGCTTGTTTCCAAAAAGTGGTTTATCAAGACGTTATCCTCATACCTTTCCTTATACCCGTATTAGCTTAAATTATTTCGAAAAAAAACCCTATCAACTTCATTTTGCAACACGACAGGATATACCCGAATTAATCGAATTAGAAAAAGCCTGTTGGCCTGAAAATTTACGTATTAAAGAACCTGAAATCAGCCAACGCATCTTCCAATTTCCAGAGGGCCAACTCGTAGTGAAAATGCAGGGGCGCATTGTTGGCGTAATCTATACACAAAAAATTAATGATGCTGATGCGTTAAAATTAAGTTCCTTTCATACGCTCTCCACATTACACCAGCCTCATGGAAAAATTTTTCAATTATTAAGCGTTAATATTGCGCCTAGCATGCAAGATAGTGGCTTGGGCGATCAATTAATAGAGTTTGTGTTGTGGTGGGTTTCCCTCATGGGCGGAATAGAAAAAATCGTGGGGGTCACGCGTTGTAAAAATTATGTGGATCATCCTGCTCTCTCTATAGAAGACTATGTTCAAGCACATATTGAAAAAGACAGTGGGATAGATCCGATTTTACGTTTCCATACCAATCGAGGTGCGGAAGTTAAAGCAATTTTGCCGAATTTTCGTCCTGAAGATAGTGATAATAAAGGCGCGGGTGTGTTGATTGAATATGCTTTATTAACTCACTCCAATAAAACATTCACTAAGAAAAAACTTGAGCCCAAAAAAATAACTTCCAAACTGCAGAATAAGAAAATAGAAGATATTGTTACGCGCTGTATCACAGAATTAATGCCCGAAAAATATAAAGATCAATTTGCCATGAATTGCTCTCTTAAAGACATGGGCTTTGATTCATTACGTCTACTTGAATTGAGAACAATTTACAATCAACAATTAAATATAGAGTTGGAGCCTACTTTTTTCTTTGAATTTAATACGCCGACTGCCATTGCAAATTATTTAGCAAACCAGATCCCCGTCGAAAATCCACTTCTTAGCGCAGTAAAACAAGAAACTGTTGAACCCATTGCCATTATTGGAATGTCATGCCGATTTCCAGGTGAAAGTGATAATCCAGAAAGTTTTTGGGATCTATTGCAAAATGCCCGCAGTGGTATTACGCCTATTCCAGAAGAGCGGAAAAAAATACTGCAAAATTCACTTTCTTATGGAGGGTTTTTAAAAGAGATTGATTTATTTGACGCCAATTTTTTTCGTATTTCACCGCGTGAAGCAGAATTGATGGATCCACAACAGCGATTGTTGCTAGCGCTTTCTTGGGAAGCATTAGAAAGAGCAGGCATAGACGCAAGTCGATTAGTCGGCAGTAACACAGGCGTCTTTGTTGGCATTTTTTCTCATGATTATGAATCATTAGTTAATAAAAATAATGACCCCACTCATCTCAACTCCCATTTTGCTACAGGAAATTCAGCCTCCATTGCGGCGGGTCGATTGTCCTATGTATTAGGTTTGCAAGGCCCTGCGATGGCGATTAATACAGCCTGTTCTTCTTCACTGGTTGCCATCCACCTTGCCTGTCAAAGTATTCGACAAAATGAAAGTGATTTGGCATTAGCTGCCGGTGTTAATCTTATTTTATCACCTGAATTGAATGTGGCATTTACCCAAGCAGGCATGTTATCACCCGATGGAAGATGTAAAACATTTGATGCGAATGCAGATGGTTATGTTCGCAGCGAAGGTTGTGGTGTATTGGTTTTAAAAAAAATGTCAAAAGCACTGGCTGATCAAGATACTATTCTTGCAGTTATCCGTAGCTCCTGCCTTAATCAAGATGGCGCCAGCAATGGCTTAACAGCACCAAATAAATCCGCACAAGAAAAACTATTGCAGGATGCGTTGAATGCTGCTGCTATTTCGCCAGAGTTCATTTCTTATTTGGAAGCACATGGCACAGGAACTGTGTTAGGTGATCCTATTGAAATGAGTGCTATTGCTGCAGTGTATGGTAATTATCGTCAGACCCCCTTAATCATTGGTTCTGTAAAAACAAATATAGGTCATAGCGAAGCAGCTGCAGGGATGGCCGGCGTCATTAAAGCGATTTTAATGCTGCAGCAACAAAAAATTCCCGCCAATTTGCATTTTTCCACACTGAATCCTTATATTAAATTAACTGACTCTTTTGTTTTTCCAACTACACTCATGTCCTTTCCTCCAGCATCTGATGGAATACGGCGTGCGGGCGTGAGTTCATTTGGATTTAGCGGTACGAATGCCCATCTTATTTTAGAAGAAAGTGTGTTTGTACCATCATCCATTCAACAAATCCAAAAATCCGGTTATCTGTTTACAATCTCTGGCAAAACAGAGCAGGGATTAAAACAACGAATGACCGACTTACTCACTTGGTTGGACAATACGGCAGACCTTGTTTCACTGGAAGAAATAAGTTACATGTTGACTAAGCGGAGAAGTCATTTTGAAAAGCGTTATGCTTTTGTCGCCAGTTCTATTATTGAATTGAAAAAAGGCTTACAAGATTCCCGTTTCACGCAGGTATCGTCTGATGAATGGGTGAGTCAGTTAAATCATCTAGCGCGTGATTATATGCAAGGTTTAGAAATCGATTGGGATCCGCTTTATTCCAGCAGAGCAAAAAACCTCAAAAATTTTCCCACTTATCCTTTCACTAAAGAACGTTATTGGTTGACAGATAAAATACAACCCGGCCAATTTCATCCGCTTTTGGATACTTACACCCTCACAGACAATACCATACAGGCAAGTAAAAGATTTAGCTCCAATGCGTTTTATTTTGCAGATCATCGTGTAAAAAATCAGTGTGTATTACCAGGTGTGGTCTATCTGGAAATGGCCTATGCAGCAGGTTCCCTTTTTTCCTCCCCCTCCTCTTCCATTGTATTGACCGATATTGTGTGGGTAAAGCCGCTTGTGTTGGCAGAAAATTCAACCTGTATGGCAACTTTAAATGCGGTGGTGATAGGAGAAAAAATTTCATTTGAAATCAGCGTCGATTCAACAATCCATATGCAGGGAAATTTACAATTTTCTGAAAATAGTCATCCAGCGATGGAATATTGTAATGTAAGTGAAATCAAAAAATCCTGTCGGCAGGAATTAACAAGAGAAAAAATTTATCAAAATTTTAAAACAATTAGCCTGCAATACGGCACTACTTTTCAAGTCATAGAAACGTGCTGGGTTGGTGAACAACAAGCGTTATCTCGGCTGTGCTTTAATGATTTAACTGAGGACACCTATACTTTACATCCTGCTATCTTGGATGGGGCATTGCAAACAGCCATGCAATTATTCACTTCCACAACACAATTGCCATTTTCAATTGGAAATATAGACATCCTGCATGCTGAAAAAATCCATTCCGTTGAATTTGTGCATATAAAATTGACTGCAGAAGACCGATTGCAGATTACCTTATTAAATCACGAAGGTTTAGTCTGCTTAAAAATGCACGATGTTTGCTTTAGAAAATTGCCCGTGTTGTTAGATGAAAAAAGTGAAATGGCCTATTATCCGTTTTGGAAAGAAATGCCGCTATTTAATGGCATAGTGCCAACAGTGCAAGCTGAAGTTGATAAAACTATTTTAATTTTATCTCAAGCTAATACTATCTCCTTAAAATCTGAATTAATTGAATTTTATAAAAACACTCATGTTAAAACAATATTACTAGAACAAGATGCGATTTGCGATGAAACATTTTTTAAAACAACCTTGCTCAATATGCATAAAATAGATGAAATTTATTTTATAGCCGGCCATGGAGAGCTAGAAAATGGTAAGAACCAAGGTATTTTAGCCTTATTTAATTTAATTAAGATATTGGGGAAACTGCATTTATTGCAGCAAATAAAAATCTGCAAAATTTTGTTATTAGACACGCAAAAAGTTTTAGCAGATGATGTAGTTTCTCCTTTCTTTGCAGGGTTACTTGGGTTGTCTCATGTCCTTGCTCGAGAATATCCCACTCTATCGGTGAGTTGTATTGATATAGCCTCGCGTGAGATTGCAAGGAAAAACCAAGCGCTTATTAAAGCTATCTTAGCAGAACCACCACACCAGCAAGCGGAATGTATCGCCTTGCGAAATGGACAACGTTATCAACGTATGATTCAACCTGTGCATTTTGCAAAAGACATTGCAAAACCTGCTTTTCGCGAAAATGGCGTGTATTTAATTGTAGGTGGTGGGAGCGGAATTGGGTTTGAGTTTAGTCACTACTTGGCTAAGCATTTTAAAGCCCGTCTTGTTTGGATAGCCCGGAGTCCACAAGAAAAGTATCAAACCAAAATATCCACCATAGAAGCCTTGGCCGGTGAAGTACTTTATTTTCAAGCGGATGTAAGTGATTTATCCGCGATGCAAGGAGTTGTGCAATTAGCCAAATCTCGATTTGGTCAAATTCATGGTGCTATTCATTCTGCCTTATTATTAAAAGATAAAACGATTGCCAGCATGAGTGAAGATGAATTTTGTTATGCGCTTTCGCCGAAAATGCAGGGTAGTGTGATACTGCACGCTGTTTTAAAACATGAACCTCTGGATTTTCTTTTGTACTTTTCCTCCATTTTGTCATTTATGGGCAGCACAGGACAAAGTAATTATTTAGCAGGTTGCACTTTTCAAGATGCCTGGGCGCAGTCTCTCTCGACAAAAAGTGCTTATCCCGTGAAAAATATTAATTGGGGCTATTGGGGCAGCGTCGGCAGCGTGGCCACCCCAGAATATCAATTGCGCATGAATAGATTAGGCTTACACTCGATTGAGGCAGACCAAGGGATTGCTTTTATCGAACAATTATTAACTCATCCGACAGATCACTTAGTCATTGTAAAAGCAAAGGATGAATTATTAACGTCAATAGGCTTAGATACAGCAACAAAAGTGGTGTGTCATGCTCAATCTCGTTACTCTTATATCAAATCAGTTGCAAATCACGTTCAAACACACATTCCCGCTAGTGCACCGAGCCATACTGGTTTTGCTGAGTTGGATTCTTTCAATATATCGCTATTGCTATATACATTTCAACGGATGGGTGTTTTTCATCGCAAAAATGAAACTTTCCCTATTGATCAGTTACAACAACAACTGGGCATTTTACCGAAATATACTCGCTTATTGCACGTATTATTGACTATGTTAGAAAAGGCGAAAATTCTAACGATAACTGATGACATCATAACGAGTCGCCTTATTGATTCTTTAACACAAGACAAACTGGTGATATTGAAAAATACTTTTTGTTCTACCTATCCGCATTTACAAAAACATGTCGATTTAGCATGGGCTTGCTTAATGGCTTATCCAGATGTCTTGACAGGCAAGCGCTCGCACATGGAAGTTCTATTTCCAGAAGGTTCTTTGAGCTTAGTTGAAGGAATTTATCAAGGACACGATGTTGCAAATTATTATAATCATTGTGTAGCAAGAGCGATTTCTTCTTATGTATCAGAGCGATTATCAAAAAACCCACTTAATGAAATTGTCATTCTGGAACTCGGTGCGGGAACAGGCGGAACAACCGCCCAAGTTTTGAAAGAGTTAGCCGATATTCCCGCAAAAATCCGTTTCATTTATACGGATATTTCACTGGGGTTCATTAAGTTTGGTGAACAACAATGGCGTGAGCAATATCCCTGGATGACGTTTCAAAAGTTAGATATCGAACAAGACACTATTTCGCAAGGTTTTGCACTCGAAAGCATTGATATTGTTTATGCCAGCAATGTTTGTCATGCAACAAAAAAAATAAGTCAGACATTGCAGCATGTCAAGCAGTTATTAAAAACGCATGGTTTATTTGTTTTAAATGAAATTGTACGACGTTCTGATTTTGCTACATTAACATTCGGCTTAACGGATGGTTGGTGGTTATTTGAAGATAATTACCGCATTGCGGGTTCGCCCCTGTTAAGCATTCCATCCTGGAAAAATGTGTTATCGCATACAGGATTTAACCAGTTTCAATTGCTAACGCAAGCTGAAAATGATCAGGCTGTGATGGTAGCTGAAAGTGATGGTTTATGTCAGATTTCTTCTGATTCTAGCGAAGTGCATACAGGCGTTCGTCCGAACTTTACTGCTGTGACTGCAAGACAGACATCCGAGGCCGTCTCTATCACTACGGGTGTACCGACTATTTTTGAAGTAGAAAATTTTTTAAAAAATGTTTTTGCTCGCGTATTAAAATTGAAGCCATCTGCGATTGAAAATCATCAAACATTTGAAAATTATGGCGTAGACTCTCTTATTACACTGGAGATTAATAAAGAGTTATCGCAGACTTTTGGCCCACTGCCAGCCAGCTTATTATTTGAATTTATGACCATCAATAAGCTAGCGAATTATTTTATTCAAGCACACTTGTCATCATTGACAAAAATTCCTGGGGTAGCAAAACAGGAAAAAAATAACGTATCCACAGATAAAAATTCCATCCAGGACGTGGCAATCATTGGTTGCACTGGGCAGTATCCTGGTGCTAAAAATCTGCAAGAATTTTGGGATTTACTGCAACAAGGTAGGAGTGCGATCCAAACCATTCCAGCTGATAGATGGGATTGGCAAACATTTTTTGATTCTGCTTTAGATAAACCGGGGAAAAGTTATAGTAAGTGGGGCGGATTTATTGATGATGTTGATAAATTTGATCCACTTTTTTTTACTATTTCCCCTGCTGAAGCAGAACGCATGGACCCGCAAGAAAGAATTTTTTTGCAGATAGTCTGGGCTGTTTTTGAAGATGCCGGTTACACGCGTGAGGCGTTGGAAAAAATAGCTGAGCAAATCGGTGTTTTTGTGGGCGTCATGAATCATGACTATAGTTTATATTCCGTGCGCTCTGCTTATTGGTCTATTGCCAATCGCATTTCTTACTATTTTGGGTTGCATGGCCCCAGTCTCGCTGTTGATACAGCCTGTTCTTCTTCTTTGACTGCTTTGCATCTTGCCTATCAAGCGATTTGCCGCGGTGAGTGCGAATTGGCTCTCGCGGGCGGTGTTAATTTAATTTTACATCCTGATCATTTTATAAATTTATGCCAATTGCATATGCTTTCAAAAAGCGACACGTGTCGTTCATTTGGAGCTAATGCCGATGGATTTGTTGTGGGTGAAGGAGCGGGTGTTGTTTTATTAAAGCCATTGCAAAAAGCGATTGCCGATGGTGACTCTATTTATGGCGTGATCAAAGGCACCGCCATGAATGCTGGTGGTAAAACCAGTGGTTATATGGTGCCAAATCCCACCGCACAAGCGGCCCTTATTCAAAAAGCCATGCAGCAAGCCCATGTTTTACCGACCAGTATCAGCTATATTGAAGCACACGGTACGGGCACGGCACTCGGCGACCCAGTTGAAATAGCGGGTTTAAAACGTGCATTTGGCAAACGGCAGAGCAACTTTTCTTGTGCCATTGGTTCGGTGAAAAGTAATATTGGGCATCTCGAATCTGCTGCGGGTATTGCCTCCGTCACGAAAGTATTGCTGCAATTTAAATATAAAAAATGGGTGCCCTCTCTCCATGCAGAAAAACTGAATCCACACATTGATTTTGCCAATACGTCTTTTCATATACAACGCGAATTGACGGATTGGCATCCCCCGCTTGATTGTCCAAGACGCGCTGGGATTAGCTCGTTTGGCGCGGGCGGCGCTAATGTACATATTATTTTGGAAGAAGCACCTCAGCCTCTTTCAACTACTCTGCGAACTTCTCCTAAACCCTATTATCTTGTGCTGTTATCAGCAAAAACGCCTGGATCATTAAAGCAACGTGCAAATGATTTAGTGGATTGGCTGAAAAAAGCTACTGCCAATGCGCCAACATTGGAAGAAATCAGTTATACACTTCATGCACGTCGTCAACATTTTGACTGGCGGTGTGCAATGGTGGTTGAGTCGATCGATGAATTAATTACTATCTTGCCCATGATAGAAAAACATCAGGTTCATGTGCTGCATAAGCCGATCGAACAACAGACTATTGATATTCATGCCTTGGACACATTGGATTATCGTGAAAAATTAATCTCTCTCGCTGATTTCTATCACCAAGGTTATGCAATTGATTGGCAAATGTTATATGGTGCAAGCATACCCGCTCCTATTTCTTTGCCTACCTATCCTTTTCTTAAAGAACGATATTGGATATCCGCTCACAATGAGTTGGATGTTGCGAATCTTCAAGAAGAAAATACTAACCCGATTATCCAACCACTTGCTGCGGAAATTATGCAAATGGTGGCAAGATTATTAAAAATTAAATTGGCAGATTTATCGCCTGAATTACCCTTAAGTGAATATGGCATTGATTCAATTGGTTTAACAGGATTGACAAATGCTGTGAACGAACGTTATCAGTTAGCATTAACGCCGGCTATTTTGTATGAGCATCAAACCATTGCGAGTTTTGCCCATTTTCTCAATCAACAACTGTCAGGTACTGGGCCCGACAAAAATAAATTTTTAATTAAAAACAATATGCCTTCCTCGATGGTGAATGATATTGCGATCATTGGTATGAGCGGTGTTTTTCCGGGAGCTGAAAATCTAGAACAATTTTGGGAAAATTTAATTCATGCAAAAGATAGCATCCAAGAAATACCTGCTGATCGTTGGAATTGGCAAACTTTTTATGGTGACGCCTCTACAGAAAAAAATAGAACTAAAATTAAATGGGGCGGCTTTATTGAGACGATGACGGCGTTTGATGCTGCTTTTTTTAATATGTCACCGCGTGAAGCTGAATTAACTGATCCACAACAACGTGTCTTTTTACAAACCGTTTGGAAAGCAATTGAAGATGCTGGTTATTCTCCAAATGCACTTGCAAAAAGTAAAACGGGCGTATTTGTCGGCGCAGTGAACGATGATTATACGGAGTTACTGCTAAAAAATAATATCACGGATGCTCACATTACTACCGGCACAACGCGAAGTATGATCGCGAATCGCGTTTCCTATTTATTAAATTTACAAGGCCCCAGTGTCACGATGGACACGGCTTGTTCCAGTTCACTGGTAGCAATTCATCAAGCCATCCAAGCCATTCAGCAGGGTGATTGTATACAAGCCATCGTCGGTGGCGTCAATGCATTACTCTCCCCTTCTACTTATTTAGCTGCCAGTAAAGCGAATATGTTAAGTGAAACAGGCCGTTGTCACACATTTGATAAACAAGCTGATGGCTACGTGCGAGCGGAGGGAGTCGGCGCTTTATTATTGAAGCCACTCGCGTTAGCAAAAGCAGACGGTGATCATATTTATGCTGTCATTAAAGGCTCAGCAGTCAATCATGGTGGGCATGTCAATTCCTTGACTGCTCCTAACCCCAATGCACAAGCGGAAGTCATTGCAGCAGCGTATCAGAAAGCGACTGTTTCCGTTGAAACGATAACATATATTGAAGCACATGGTACGGGTACTGCGTTGGGCGATCCTATCGAAATAAATGGATTGAAAAAAGCATTTTCTCAAGCGACAAAACAACATTACTGTGGATTAGGCTCAGTTAAAACGCATATAGGTCATCTGGAATCTGCGGCAGGCATAGCTAGTATTATTAAAGTCTTACTGGCTATGCAACATGCCGAATTACCTGGAAATTTGCATTTTCAAGAATTAAATCCATTTATTGAATTAGAGCAAACTCCGTTTTATTTGCTGACTCAAAAAAAATCCTGGAATACATTAACAAATGATAAGGGTGAGACTATTCCACGTCGTGCGGGTGTGAGTGCATTTGGATTTGGCGGAGTGAATGCACATCTTGTGTTGGAAGAAGCATTTAACTCGCCTTTTTTGCTGCAAAATCAAAAAAAGCCCTATTACCTTATTACGCTATCAGCAAAGCAGCAGGCTAGCTTAGAAAAATTAATTGTTAATTTACGTGACTGGTTAAAACAGCATGGATCACATGTTAATCTCGAAAGCTTGAGTTTTACGTTGAATGTGGGGAGAAGCCATCACAAGTTGCGTTGTGCGATGATCGTGAGTTCCATCGCTGAATTAATAATTTATTTAAATGAATTGAGTGCTGATCAGAAACCTACTTATTGTATCATGGGGACATTACCGGCGCCTGATATCAGTGGGCCGGTATTTCAAGAAATATATAAAATGGCCTGTGCTGGTATGAAAGAGTATGTCAGCGTGTCGCCTGAGCTTTATCGAGAAAAATTATTTTTATTTGCCGATTTGTATAGTAAGCAATTTGCTGTTAGCTGGGATATGTTGCATGGAGATGAAGAAAAACGCCGTGTGGCTGGCTTGCCGACGTATCCGTTTGTTGCAGATAAGCACTGGTTTGGGAGAGAGGATTCTAATGTTGGTGCGGACGTTTTAATAAAGGCCGCTGGGCGGACACATGGGTCCGCCCCTACGGTAGGCGTTGATTTACACGATACTATTTTGGATTATCTTAAAAATATATTTGCTGAAAAAATAAAATTATCGGTTGAAAAAATTGCTGTGGATGAAACTTATGAAATCTATGGGGTTGAATCGTTATTAGTTCTTGAAATCACACAACGGCTTGAACAAGATTTAGGTACATTACCTAAGACATTGTTGTATGAAAAACGTTGTATACAGGATTTAGCTATTTATTTAAGGAAAAAACATTCTGCCGTATTGGAAAAAATGTTTGGCTATTTAGTGGATTCGGTGCAGGAAGTAAAACAAGATAAGGTTAAGCCCAGTGTTTTTTCAACGGATGTTACTCAAAGAGATGATATTGCCATTGTTGGCTTAAGCGGCCTTTATCCGATGGCAAAAGATTTACATGAGTTTGGATTAAATTTAAAAAATGGACGTGATTGTATTTCATCGATACCGCGTGAACGTTGGAATTATGAAGATTATCCTGTCTCGGTCGGCGGTGAGGAAAAATATTACCAATACGGCGGTTTTTTGGATGATTTTGATAAATTTGATCCGTTATTTTTTAATATTTCACCGCGCGAAGCCGCATTAATGGACCCCCAAGAGCGATTATTTTTGCAAACCGCGTGGGCGACGCTGGAAGATGCGGGCTATACAAGAGCGCGGTTACAACAAACAGTCAATAACCAAGTGGGTGTTTTTGTCGGCGTTACCTATAATTTTTATCCGTTATTTATTGCGGAAGAATGGCAGAAAGGCAATCGTGTTCCACTGGATATTCAATTATTTTCGATTGCTAACCGTGTTTCCTATTTTATGAATTTTTCGGGACCGAGTTTTATTGTCGATACGGCCTGCTCATCTTCTCTCGCCGCTATACATTTAGCCTATGAAAGTATTCAGCGTGGTGAATGTAAAATGGCGCTGGCAGGTGGCGTGAATTTATCGTTGCATCCTTGCAAATATCATGCGTTAGGGCATTCCAGTTTTCTATCAGATAATGGACGCTGCGTTAGCTTTGGTGCAGACGGTTCAGGTTATGTGCCGGGCGAAGGTGTCGGTGCAGTTTTATTGAAGCCTCTGAAGTTGGCAATCCAGGAGGGTGATTCTATCTATGGCATTATCAAAAGCAGTAGCATCAACCATGGCGGCAAAACCAGTGGTTACACCGTGCCTAATCCTTCTGCACAAGCGGATTTAATAAAAACAGCCTTTAAAAAAGCGAATATCAATCCGCGTACACTGTCTTATATGGAAGCGCATGGCACAGGTACTTCGTTAGGTGATCCGATTGAAATTCGCGGCTTACAGGAAGCCTTCGAAGAATTTACTGAGGATAAACAATTTTGTGCGTTAGGGTCAGTCAAGTCGAATATTGGTCACCTGGAATCGGCGGCAGGTATTTCGCAGTTAACGAAAGTATTATTGCAATTACGTGAGAAAAAAATATTTCCCTCGTTACATTCCGGCAAACCTAACCCTTATATTGATTTTGCGCAAACGCCTTTTTTTGTGCAACAAACGCTGACCGATTGGCCTCTGAACCCGCATCAACCTCGACGTGCAGGCATGAGTTCATTTGGTGCAGGGGGTACGAATGTCCACCTAATCGTTGAGGAATATATTCCTCCCCAACCAGCCTCTTCCAACTTCATTCAGCCAGAATTTTTATTGGTTTTATCCGCACTAAACATGGAACGTTTACAAGACTATGTCAAATCAGTCATAGAGTATTTGCAAATTGAAAAAAATCGCTATTCCTCTGAGACTGAATTGCATCGTTGGCTGACGGATATTTGTTTTACAGCTCAAACAGGTCGTGAAGCGATGTCGGCACGATTGGCTGTCGTTGCATCATCGTATGATCATTTGCTCACTCAACTTCAATCCTGGTTGATGAAACAAACGATGGATCAGCTTTGGGTTAACCCCGCTACAAAAGATACGCAAGTCGTTGATGAAATCACGCATTTAAATTATGAAAAGCTAGCGCAATTGTGGGTCAATGGTGCAAAAATTTCATGGGAATTATTATATAAAAAGCAACAGCCTCACTATGTATCTTTTCCCACCTATCCTTTTGCAAAACGAACTTGTTGGATTACTGAAAAGCCTTTAAAAAAGGCGGCATCTGAATCCTTACCAAATAAAATAGACAAGTTAGAAACAACAGAAGATGTGAATGAATGGCTTTATGCTACACATTGGCAGCAAGAGCCTCTTCATGACAATGTGGTGGTTGAACAAGAAAATTCACACTGGTTGATTTTTAGTGATCATGAATTAGGTTTGCATTTACAGGGGTTATTAAGTAAGTCTTCTTGCACTTATTGTTTTTCTGGCGAAAGATTTGAAAAGTGGGATGATAATGTTTTTTATATTAACGATGAAAATAGTCAAGATTATGAACTAGTATTTAAAGAAGTTCATGCAAAAAATCACGGTAAATTGACGGGTATTATTATACTAGGCACATTTTTTGCAAAAGAAAATGCTAGCCGTTCATTATTTTATTTTTGCCAATCAGTAATACAGCAGCAGTGGCAAAATACCGTAAAACTTGCTTTAGTAACGCGAGGCAGTCAATCTGTTCATCCGTCAGAGCCCATTAATTTTTGGCAGTATCCGCTTTGGTCTTTAGTTAGAATATTTTCCTCTGAGCAGCCGAATTATCAAGCATTATTACTCGATCTAGATAGTAAAAAACGGCTAATTCAAGATGCGGCTATTATTATCAATGAAATTAACCATCTTGATGTACAGCGCAATCATATGGCTTTTCGTGGAGAAAAAAAATATTTGTTACGTTTATCCCCTTATCTCCCTCAACAAAAAAATACCTGGCAAACACCGGAAGTTGTTTTGATTACAGGAGGATTAGGCGCATTAGGTAGCGAAGTCGCTCATTTTCTCGCACGGGAAGGGACAAAGTATCTTTTACTAACAGGAACAACCGCTTTACCGAATCGAACAGAATGGAACACAATATCAGATTCTGCTCTGAATGAAAAAATTCAACAGTTGCTTTCGCTAGAAAAAATGGGCGTCAAAGTGAAATATGTTACGGTTAATATTATTGATAAGCCTTACATGCAAGAAATAATTCAGCAAGTTGAAATGGAATGGAATAAACCCATTGATGGCGTATTTCATCTGGCCGGTATAACTACTGACAATATTCCTATTCAAGATATGTCTGACGAACTTTTCCACAAGGTGTTATCTGTTAAAATGCAAGGTGCGTTGGTTTTGCATGAATTGTTCCAACAATCGACTTTAAATTGCTTCGTACTATTTTCATCCTTATCCGCATTACCCTTTTTTGGTATCGGCGGTTTGAGTGCGTATGCCATGGCTAATGCATTTTTAGATGGGCTGGCTTTACATAGGCAACAATCTGGTCTAGCGGCGATTAGCATTAATTGGGCGCCGTTTGCAGATAAAGGCATGAGTTTTAATTATAACCATGGTGCTTTTTTAGAAGCTATTGGCATGGCTGATATACCGCTTCGTACAGGCATGGCTATTTTAAAATTATTATTATCTGAGCAATCAGCGAATATTGCGATATTTAAAGCACATTGGGAAAAATTTTTACGGGTGAATAAAGATGCTAAACGGTCGATATTTTTTGCCAATTTTGTTGATGCGACATCACATAGCGAAAAACAAATTATTAAAATAGAGATGGAACAGGCCATAAAACAATTAACCGAGATACTCGCCGATTTATTGTACTTAGAGGTAACCGAAATCGATATCCACACACCTTTTCACCATTATGGAATGGATTCCATTATCGGCATTCACTTCGTCGCCAATCTCAATCATTATTTCCCTGATACTGTTTCCCCAATGGATCTTTACCGCTATCCAACTATCGAACAACTCGTCCTATTTATCGCAAAAGCCTGCAATGCTCCAACAAAATCTCACACAGATGAAGACATATTTATGCAATCCCTGAAAGATTTAAAGGATGACCAAATTAAGAAATTAATCGAAGAAGAATTGATGGACTTAATCTAAACGTAGGGTGGCACGGTGCGTTACACGCACCTAATCCACCAACTGCCGCAACAACTGTCTTAAAAGGTAAAAAAACATGCCCGAATCCGAAACCCTAAAAAAAGCCCTCTACGCCATTAAAAAATTGAAACAACAATTAGCCGCGCCCCAGGCCCCCTCTTTCCAACCCATTGCCATTGTTGGCATAGCCTGTCGTTTCCCAGAAGCCAATAACAAACAAGAATATTGGCGCTTACTCTGCGAAGGCCGCAATATTATCAGCGACATGCCTGAAGAGCGCTGGCAATTACTCAACGAATCGGATGAATTTACTATTAAAAATCAGCACGCAATAAAAGGCGGCTATTTGAGAAATATTGATGCTTTCGATGCTTATTTTTTTGGACTAACACCTCGTGAAGTGATGCGCATGGATCCGCAACAACGATTGCTGCTAGAAGTTGCCTATGAAGCAATTGAAGATGCAGGCATTCCTTTAGAGGAGTTAGCGGGTTCTAATACAGGTGTTTTCGCTAGTTTATATGCCAGTCAGTTTGCTTATATGCAACAACTTTCTTCCGATCAAGATGCACTCTACATACCCACAGGCAATGCCGTTAGCATGGCAGCAAACAGATTATCCTATTTTTTTGATTTACATGGGCCGAGCGTAGTTTTTGATTCCGCCTGTTCTTCTTCTCTCGTTGCATTGCATCAAGCGTGTTTCAATTTACAAAATAAAAGTTGTCAATTAGCCCTTGTTGCTGCAGCAAACATTAATTTACAACCTTCGATGAATGTCATGCTATCAAAAGCCAAAATGCTTTCGCCAAACGGTCAATGTAAAACGTTTGATGCGAGTGCAGACGGTTATGTGCAAGGAGAAGGTGTTGGCGTTATTGTCTTAAAATTGTTAGCTAACGCATTGGAAAATAATGATCGGATTTATGCTGTGATTGGTGGTAGCGCAATCAATCAAGATGGCAAAACCAATGGTTTAACGGCACCCAATGGTTTGCAGCAAGCCGCATTATTGCGCTCGGCATATCAAGTTGCAAACTGTTCGCCGTCCGATGTCTCTTATATCGAATGTCATGGCACTGGAACATTTTTAGGTGATCCCATTGAATTGCAAGCGCTAGGTGAAGTCATTAGTCAAGATCGCTCTGCTGAAAAACCCTGCTTTATTGGTTCCGTTAAAACAAATATAGGCCATCTTGAGCCTGCTGCAGGCATGGCGGGTGTCATCAAAGTCGCTTTATCACTTTATTATGCAAAAATTCCTGCACATCTTAATTTTTCTGTACCGAATCCGCATATTGAATTTGAAAAAAATCATTTACGCGTTGCGACTCATTTGACTGACTGGCCGGACTATAATTCCACCCGCCTTGCTGGGATCAGCAGTTTTGGTTTTGGGGGTACCAATGCACACACAGTGTTACGGGATTTAACGATTGACGAAAAAAAATCAGCAAAAGCTTTGATTACCGATGACATTCAACCCCTCTTTATTTTGTCTGCTAGGGATATCACGGCCTTAAGACAATTAATTGAAAAATGGTGTATCTATCTTGAAGAAAATAGGACTCTGGATTTAACAACAATTTTTTATAATCTTCAGAAGAGACGCTCGCATCACTTTTATCGTCTAGCCATTATTGTGGAAACAAAAGAACAACTAGCACGTGATTTATTAGATTTAAAAAATACTTTACCCAGTAATTGGCAATTATCTAATTCGATTTTTATTAATCTTAATAAAGAAAAATTACCTAATAACGGAAATACAGAATTATATAAACTCGCATTTTCGTATATTAACCGTGAAAAAATTTCTTGGCCGTTTAATTCATCGATTAATATGTTGGATATCCCAGCCTATCCTTGGCAATACGTAAATTACTGGCCATCATTGATAAAAAAAAGGGATACTAATCTACTTTTATATCCTTTTTTACGTAAAAAAATCGCTTCCCCATTAAATGTCGTGCAATTTGAGTTTCACTTTTCAACCGATGTAATGCCGGAAATCAAAGACACTTTTAATTTTTTGCATATTGGATATTATATTGAAATGTTAAGCACAGCGGTGCAAAGTACAAATCAAAATTTATGTTTCACCGCTGAAGATTTTTCCTTTTTAATGCCTTTATTTGTACCTGATAATAGCATTGTCACTGTTCAGTTAATTTTAGAAACTCATCAAGAAAATGTGTTTACTTTTGCTTTTTATAGTCAGGCACACGATAATCAGTGGATAAAACATGCGACGGGCAAGCTGTTATTTCAGGTAAAGCCCGCGGAATCTATTATGGCTGGATGCCAGTTAAAAGCAAGCTCGCATGATAGCGATGGCCAAACAGAAGAAAATTTTTATGCGCGAGTCACGGCGATGCGTATGCCAGGGAAAGGCAGTATTCGATGGACGCGCCAATTCTTTTTTCATCAACAGGATATTTTATGCAAATTTGAAGCGCCTTCCTCTGCAACGCAGGGACACGCATTCGAGATGAAAATGCATCCCGGTATATTTGATGCCTGTGTACAGTCTTTATTTTTATTGCTACCCGATGATCTGATTAAACCTTTTGTTGCAGCGCATATCAAGAAATTGACTTTCTATGGTTTTAAAAACACCGTCCCGAATGTAGTAGCCAATCTTAAAAATATTGCTGATTCACGTTCGAGTTATACGGGTGATTTTTGTTTGATGCAAGAGGATGGTGCTGTCATTGCTATTTGTGAAGATTTGCAAATGATGCAATTGGATAATAACATGCGCTTAGGGAACACCACTCAGCTAAAGTGTGATTTATCGAATTTAAAACCGGAAGAACGCCATGTTGTTGTCGTTGATTTTCTGTTGCAAGAAGTGGCCTCTTTGTTTTCCATGCCCATTGAAGATATTAGCGTCCATCATTCTTTAAGTGAAATGGGAATGGATTCACTCATGGCAATGGCATTAAGTTTTAATATTAATCGTTATTTTGATAAAAATTATCCTGCTCCTGCCATCTTGCAAGGCCCAACTATTTTAGAAATAGCAGATGCTCTTCAAGAAAATATTCCCAAAACAAGAATGACCGAAAATCGCTGGATTGCTTATAGGCAGAAAAAAAATCAACCCGCGCTACGGTTATTTTGTTTTCCTTATGGCGGTGGTGGCGCATCAATTTTTAAGAACTGGCAAAAGCAATTACCAGACACGATTGAGATTTGTCCAATACAATTACCGGGGCGCGAAGAACGATTAGAAGAAACACTTTTTCATCAGTTTGATACTTTAATTGAAACGTTAGTAACTACGTTGCAGGACGAATTAACTCCGCCTTTTGCTTTTTTTGGCCATAGTTTTGGCTCACTGATTGGATTCGAATTAGCGCGCGCCCTACGCAGAAAAAATATGCCGCAACCAGAAAGAATTTTTGCTTCCGCATTTCCCGATCCGCGCATCCCAACTAAAAGCTTAGATAACATGATTTCTCAACTGTTATCGATTGATGTTAATCTATTCAATTTAATGGATCCAACGGCTATCGCATTGGTCAGCGATGAAAAATTGACGCGGCTTGCTGCTATTTTTCGGGATAATGGTCTAGTTGAATATGGCACACTAGCAATGAGTAAAGATATTATAAAAATACTGTTGCCCATTTTTGTCGGTGATATGAGTTTGGTAAAAAGCTATCGCTATCATGATGAAAGTCCATTGAATATTCCCATCACTGTTTTTTGTGGTAAATACGATACCTGGGTATCTTATGAAGATCATTTAGGATGGAAAACGCAGACGCAAAAAACCTGTGATTTTCATTTATTTGACAGCGGACATCTTTTCATTAAAGAAAATGATATCCAATCGATTTTATTAAAACAGATCGCTAATCAACTTTTAATGCAAACCTCTCATGAGAGGGCATAATTTATTCTTTAAAATGTGATCCTAGAGCTGGTTTTTTGCACACAAAATAGCGTTGCGTTGGGACGAAACGGCAGTTTACCCCAAAATGGATTTGATATGACATTAATTAACCCCTTTCTAGAAACCACCTTATCTAGGGTGAAACTTTTTCCTTTAGCTCCAAGGATTAATTACCTCTAGTCCAGGGCAATCGATAAAATCCGCTGTGTTTCGTGTTACTAAGGCCATATCATGATGCAAGGCTGTTGCGGCTAGCAAGCTATCGATGGCAGGAAGTGTTCGTGTTACTTGGTATTGTAATCTTCCCCAACGATCAGCTACCGGTGCAGTAATAGACAGTATTCGTTCCCTAAACATTTCAATGAGATCGTGTTCTAACCAAATTAATAAATTTTTTTTACGTTTGTTATCTTTTATTTTTTCAATGCCTTTTCGAATTTCTCCAAGAGTTAATACACTCAGAAAAAATGCATGAATAGGTATTTGTTCAAACCATGTCATTACAATTGAATTTGGCTTTATGCTTACAAGTTCAGAGATCACATTGGTATCAAGCAAATAGTTCATAAATCAATATCTCTATTAGATGAATTATCACGGGTTAATTCAAGATCAAGCCCCACTAAAGGTGATTTGCGAAAGAATTCAATCAGTGAAATGGTGGGCGTGATAAGAGCTTTATATTCCTTTTGTGAAATAACAACGACTGCTGGATCACCTCGCACAGAAATATGTTGGGGGCCATATTTCTGTGCTTTTTTAACTAGATCACTCAAGTGCGCCTTTGCATCCTGAAGTGCCCAATAGTGTGTCATGCTGATAGCTCCTAGACTAGTCTGACTAGTTATATTGTAAAATAAATGGGATAGGGAGTCAATTAATCTCATTAAAATTTTGGTTCTGAGCCGCTTACTCATCCTCCTCGGATGACAGAAGAAGCACTCCTCTACTTGTATTGATTTCAGCAGCAGAATTGGATTGCAGAATGCATCCTCAGCGCGATGGACGGCGCATTTGGAGCTAGGATTTAATCTCGACTTTGGCCAATTACGCTGCCCGAGCGAGCTGATCTAACAAGGCATCCCACGCGGTAACTTAATTTTCATATACTCAGCATCAACTGTTGAGTCATCAATATTATATTTTTTGGATGGGGCTAATATCGTCATAAGAGGAAGCGCCCACACAGTGGAACATATCAACCTCGTGTTTCTTTTCCCCAAGAATCATTGGAATCACTTGCTGCGGATGTCGTATGCATTCGCTATGCAGATGATATTATTTTGCTATGCAAAACCGAACGATCATTAAATCGCTGTCGCCGTCGATTGATGGAAGTGTTGGAGGAAAGAAAACTACAATTATCACGCAAGAAATCTCGCATGGGTGATATTTCAAAATCGTTTCATTTTTTAGGTATATACCCAATGGACTTCAAGATGCGAACTTTAAACGTTCAGTGATAGGTTAGATTGGTTTGCAAAAAATGCGCGCATAGTTATTCATATGTAAGTATTTTTTGTAAATCAAGATGGCCTGTCAATGAGCGTTTAAAGTTCGCATCTTGAAGTCCATTGGGTACAGACTATCCTGGGACACAAACCCTGGATAACACCACAGTCGAAGACAATCAATGTGTTGATTATGTTTCGTCCATAACGGGGGGGCATCTTTCTGGACAAATTAATCATGAATCGGTTCGCATTGTGCCGCACGCGCGGACACTGCGAAACGCCCGCGAACAAGTCAAAATAATGGTCGCTACTGGGTTTTCTGCCAAACAGATCAAAAAATACTTGTAGCACTGGGCACTGTGATGGTTCAAATCAGCAGAAACCTGGGATGTCGAAGCATTATTGTCCTGGTTTATCGAAACATGTTGGGAGGAACCTGTCGCAGCTTATGCCGAAGGTCTCCGTCAACATCACAAAACTACATTATTCGGCAAGACGACTTAATGGGTTAGCTTGGACGTCTGGGCGATGAAGCTTGGATTTTGTAAGGCTGCTGTTTTTGATTGACATAAGATTTGAGATCATTCGCAAAATAGTCAACATGCAAATTGCTACCGCCCAAGCCAACCTGGTCACCCACGCTAGCAATTACAAAATTAGAAACAGAGGAATTGCCCTCCATAGAGGACTTACGAGGCTTAAGTGGATAAAAACTCACCGGTAACCAATTACCAGCACGATATATCTCAAATTCCGTTGAGCGACCTTGCGGCTCGTTCTTTTTTAATTTTTTTACTGTATTTTCAAGCCCATCACGCCAAGCTTGAACATCATTGTCTGGCATGAGGCGCTGGATACCTTCATACCCAATCACTTTTTGCATCCATAACAAAGCTCGCGGATCAGCCAAATTATTACCAAAATAAGTTTCAAAATTCTTATCGTCACCATATATCTGTAACGCTTTTAAAAGTAGCTTACGGTTAAATGGCCATTTTCCGATTGTAATCACCTCATTCAATGTGGCATCCAGCATACTCCAAAATTCATTGAGTTCTGTCTCAACCAGAGACCCTTTTTTCACTGTCAGGATGTAGTCAGGATCACCTGATGAAGTGATATCTGCTTTTGCAGCGCCAATGATGGGTACTAATTTGTCGAGTTTCTCAAAAATAGGGCTCCATTTTTTTTCTTCCAATTCCTCCCATCCCTTTGGACATTGTTCATCGAATTGTCTATCTGCTTCTTTTTCATCTTTAAAAAAGGATTTCACCATGTCCGCCATTTGCGTATCACCGACGGATAAGGCAGCCTGATAGGGTTTTAAATTGAATTTATGGCCTGAGCGTGATGTGACAAATTCGTTGTTATCCAATTTGTCAAATAATAAAGTAGGATCTTTTTCTAAGATTTTTTTTGCTTCATCAGGTTGGCCTTGCACAATGGCGGTTAATAAAGTCCTTAAGCGTGCTAATTTTTGTGAGTTAAATAAAGTGGTTACCAATGAGCTTGACCCAGCACTGCTTATCAGCATAGGATCAGGGCTTACATACTCTAATATGATATTCACGATAGGTGCGGGCACTGATGCATCTGCTTTTTTTTCCTTGTCACCGCTAGATACAGTATCTACGTCTAAAGTATTTACAGTATCGAATTTGGATTGTGAGCTCGCCATGGTCGCCACTCTCGTTATTGAATAATAATTGGACAATATTAGCACGATGGATTTAATAAAAACAACCCACTTGTACAAATCGAATGAAATGAGCAGCAGTTCGATAAATACGTAACTAGCAATTAGTTAGCCTTTTATACCCTTCCAGGCCTGTTAATCAATGGCAAGATGGATTGAATTCTAAAAATGGCTAAAGTCCAGTTAATGAGATGCGCCAAAATTACATGAACTTTGTAGTACAGAGGGGCTTTATACATTCCAGGTTAATTGTGCTCCAAACACATTGGGACTTATCCACTCATGCCCAATAGCGGAAGATATGGGCGTGACAGTGTTAATATGCGTCGTCTGTGCAAATTGATGTGCATAGCCGAAATCAAAACCCAGCACCGCATTTTTTTGATAATGGGCACCCACAGCAAGAAGAATTGCATTTCCTAACGGATCGACAACAGAACGATTGCGATTATTAGAAGGCGTATTAAGATATTGCATACCCGTTCGGAGTATCCATTTATCATTAGCTTTGTAATTTAAACCCGCAGCATAATCCAGCGTATTGTGATACTCGAATGGAATAGTGACGGGTGTCACAAAACCGCCCGGTAATACATAATTTTTTAATGTCACTTGCTGCAGTGTGCTCCAATGTGTATAGCTCACTGTCGCCATTGCAGCTAATTTGGGATTGACATCATAATCCAAACTAAGTTGTGTTAAAGCAGGTAATGCTGTATTGGCACGTTGATAGGTTCTAAAATTTCCGGAGGTGGCGAAAACTTGGCTGTATCCATTGGCATGAAACATAACTTGAGAGTGATAAGTTAAGCCCAAACGTGCGGCGGGCGTCACTTGATCCATTATGCCAGCGTGAAATCCATAACCCCAGCCATGCACATAATTTTGGCTGTCCGCATCAGGAATTGCGAGTGGAAAGCCTATCATTTTATGTAATGTCAAATTAATTTGTTCGGCATCAAATCCGAAACCCACTGAATATTGATCATTTAGTTTAATACCAATACTCGGGCTTAAATCAACAACAATAATTTTGCTTGTGGTAGCGGTATAGCGTAAAGGAGATGTTTTCGAATACTTTGTGCCTAAACCAAATGGGGCGTTTTCACCAAAACCAAAAACCACATTTTCGTTAATAGGATGGGAATAATAAAAAAGAGGAATGAAACCGCCCATATTGCCATTTGTTGTCGCCGTTTCTGAAGAGATGAGAGTTGTCGTCGTCCCATGAAATTGAGTGGTGCCATACACATTGATGCCGCCTAAAACAAGTTCAGGCGATTTTAATTTAACTAACCCAGCAGGATTTGTATAAGAGGTGCTGGCATCCGTTGCAGAAGCTGCCACGCCCGAATACATATTTCCTAATTCAGATACGTTTACGAAGGGTAAACTAAAATCGGATGCGGACACCATTGGCGAAATTACTAATAAAGAAGCAGCTACGAAAAAATTCCGATGAAAATTCCATTTCATAAGAGAGTCCTTTAAATCTTTCATCCAAGTTATGTTAAAATATGATGTATGTCAATCATATACCTATTCCACTTCAGCATCCGAACTTTAACAGTGCATCTGAAATGGTATGCGTGTATGTAAACAATTTGCATTCTAAAATGTCACAGGAAGTCGTTATGACAAAGCGATTCACCACTGACGAATTTTTACCCGCCTCTTCTTTAAGCCCTGAAGAAGAATTTGCTGTAAGCAAAAAAGTTCAGTTTCAACTCGCTAATTTTTCCCATAAAGTGGTTAACATCGGTGGCATTTTAAATCCCATTGCTGGTTTATTTATTGTTTTAACTTTGCTAAATAAAGCAAAGTTATTTTATTTAATCCTGTGGTACGCAGCTTTAATGATAGTGAATATCATCAATGTCTATGTCGCCCACCAAAATAAAAAAATAACACCAGATCAAACTGCCTCTTGGCGCAATGCGTTAAGAAGTTATCATTTTTTGATTTCTATTCTTTGCTTTATTTATGGGTGTATGGGGATTTTATATGTGTCGGATGAACCAGCTTATCAATTGTTTGCCCTTACCTTTCTTGAACTATTAATTATCGGTTTTAATATTGGTACGATTACCGATATCGTTGCTTGTTGTTTAAGTAATATTTTTTTACTGATTCCTTATTTAAGCTGGAGTATCTATACCACTCTTTATTCAGCCTCTACCGCTTCAAATGTTCATGCGGGTTTAAACCTTTCATATGGCATCACTCTTGTTATTCTTTCCGTTTTTTGTTTTATGGCAACGAATGCAGGTCATTATTTAGTGAAGAAATTTTTCCGCTTAAGCTATGAAAAAGTTTATTTAAGCCAGAAACTAGAAGATGCAAATAAATTCCTCGAAGAAAGAGTTAAGGAGCGTACGATAAAATTAGAGGATTCTTTAAAATTAGTTACCTATCAGGCAACGCATGATTTATTGACCAATTTACCTAATCAACGCTTATTGTTTGAAGATTTGCACGCGATGATTGATCTAGCTTATCAAAAGAAAAAAGTCTTTTCGGTAATTTGTCTTCATTTTAACGAAATTGAAAAAATTAACGATGCATTGGGTTATCAAGCTGGAAATTCTGTCATTAAAACCGTAGCTCAGCGTTTCCAACGCTTTGTGGAAAATTTGAATAAAAATTCAACCGACCTGCTGTCCAAAATGGCGCTCACTCGTAAAGATGTTTTTGTCATTATCAACCCTGTGCAATCGCCAGAGCACACTGAAAAAGTAATAGAAGATATTTTTTCGGTGTTGAATGCGCCTATTTTCATTGATACTCAGCCGCTTAAACTGACCGCCAGTCTAGGTATTTGTTTTTTCCCAAAGGATGGTTCGGAAGCTAAATCATTATTGATGAATTCTGATGCGGCCATGTCCTGGGCAAAAAAACACGGTGGAAATAATTTTAAATTTTATACCTCTGAAATAAATGAGGATGTCTATAAAAAACTGGAACTTGAAAATTATTTACATAATGGGCTAAAAAATGACGAATTTAAATTAAAATATCAACCTGTTATTAACATACAAACTGGTGAAATTTTTGGGGCGGAATCACTTATCCGTTGGCATAATCCTGTTATTGGTCCAATTTCACCCGATAAATTTATTCCTATTGCTGAAGCAGATGGGATTATTGTTCCTTTAGGCGAATGGGTATTTCGCTCCGCTTGCGCACAGATTAAAGCATGGCACAATAGCGGTTTTAACTCTATCATCGTTTCAATTAATATGTCAGCAAAACAATTGAGCCAGAAAAATATCATTGATATTGTCTCTGATATTTTAAATTCTTATAACATTAACCCGCGACTTGTTGAAATAGAATTAACAGAAACTACCGCGTACCAAAAAGAATTTATTCCTACTATAAAAAAATTCAAAGAAATGGGATTAAGGCTTGCTATCGATGATTTCGGGACTGGCTATTCAGGATTAAGTAATTTAAAATTATTTTCAATCGATAAATTAAAAATTGATCAATCATTTATTCGAGACCTCGCAACCAATAGCGACAGCAAAGCAATTGTTTCAAATACCATCGCGCTGGCAAAAAAATTACATGTAACCATCGTTGCTGAAGGCGTGGAAACAGAAGATCAACTTAAAATTTTGCAAGAATATGGGTGTGATTTGATCCAAGGTTATTATTTTAGCCCCCCTATTGATGCTGAAGATTTAACCGTCTTATTAAAAAATAAAACAAAATTCCAAGGGATTTTATAAAAGAGAGCTGTTATTTTTGTATTTTAAATAATCCGTTTTTCCTTGTCAGATCATTCTAAAGATACCACTTTTAATCAACAGAATTTATTTCACATATTGTTCCAGTGTAAATGAACGCATCAACAACTGATGCAGCATGTATTTACGCGTTGTTAATTCTGTTGTTTGAATAATGTTGTATTGATCTACGCTTACATGAAGTTTACGCCAGTCGGCGGAAGATTGGTGGATTACGGTGCAAAAAATGCACCTAATCCACCCCACGAATTCAAATGCGAAGTGCAACACGATAAAAAAGAGCGGTC
>CAZTDR010000026.1:10419-34964 GCA_964612855.1 uncultured Coxiellaceae bacterium | reverse complement strand
AGCTGCTGCAAAGGCGGGTGATTTTTCTACCCCTAATCCATTTTGATAAAGATAGCCCAACTGATATTGAGCTTCTAACTGACTATCGGCTAAATTTTTATAGAGTTGAAATGCTTTGGAATAATCTTTATTTTTAAAAGCCACCGCCGCCTCAGGTAACTGCTGCATGGCGACTTTAGTTTGAAAATACTGTAGGGTTTCATTATCTGCGAATACGGCATTCATCATCCCGATACTAACAAGGCCGCATAATAATTGGCTCCATGTCTTCATTTTATATTCCTTAAGGTTTAAAGAAGTGGGCGGACACGCTGCGCTTTGCCCACCCTACATTAATTTAAATTTAGCTGCACACCAACTTATAAAATTCAACAAACTTCCGCTTCTACTTCAAGCAATACTCGCGTCAACTTTTCGACAACTTCATTAATTTGCTCTTTGGTGATGATTAATGGAGGCGCTAATCGAATCACGGTGTGATGGGTTTCTTTGCTCAACACGCCATGCTTTAATAAACGCAAGCAAATATCGCGTGCCGAATAATAGCTGGAGTCAATTTCCAATCCAATCAACAATCCTTTTCCACGCACTTCTAAAATCAAAGGTGATTTAATTTGTTCAAGCTTGTTTCGAAAATAAGCGCCATATTTTTCTGCACGTTCGATTAAATTTTCTTGAAAGAGAACTTCTAATGCTTTCGTTCCCACTGCAGCAGCTAACGGATTTCCACCGAAGGTGCTACCGTGATCGCCTGGCGTGAACACATCCATCACGTCGTGACGAGCTAAAAATGCAGAAACGGGTAATAGCCCCCCACCTAACGCTTTTCCTAACACGACGGCATCAGGTTTAACGCCATCATGCTCACAAGCTAAAAATTTTCCCGTTCGTCCCATGCCTGTTTGAATTTCATCACAAATAAGTAAAACATTATTTTCGCGACAAAGATCACTGCATTGTTTTAAATAATCTGGCGGGGGGATAATAATGCCGCCTTCACCTTGAATGGGCTCCACTAAAAATGCGGCCGTATTGGGCGTGATCGCTTTGCGTAATGCATCGATATCCCCATAAGGAATAATTTTAAATCCATCCGGATAAGGACCGAAACCATAACGGTATTGCTTTTCGGAAGACATACCTACAATTGCGATCGTGCGGCCATGGAAATTACCTTCACAAACGATAATCTCTGCTTTATTTTCTGGAATTTTTTTGACGGTGTATCCCCATTTACGTGCGGCTTTCAATGCCGTTTCGACTGCTTCCGCGCCGGTATTCATGGGCAACGCTCTTTCTTGACCCGAGGCTTCACATACGCTTTGCAAAAAACGACCCAAACCTTCCGTATAATAAGCGCGGGAAACAATCGCTAACGTGTTGGCTTGTTGCGTGAGCGTATTGACTAAAGCAGGATGACAATGTCCATGACTCACAGCAGAATAAGCACTCATCATATCAATATAACGATTGCCTTGATCATCCCAAACGTAAACCCCTTCTCCTCGCGTCAAAACAATAGGCAATGGCTCATAATTGTGGGCGCCATATTTCCGCTCATGCTCAATGATGGGGTGCATAGATTGATTCTCTTTCTCTATTCATAGGTTATAGGATGATATGAGTATAGCGATTGGTGAGGAAGATAACGAGAAAAAATTAAAAACAAAAAATAAGAGAGTGTTTTTGTAAAATTGTCTCACAGAAAGCGCTTTAACATTCGGTCGGAACCTCTGTAACGTTTTAGGCTTTCCTTATTCTTATATCAGGACCTGCTCACCACGTCACAAGTCAGTTCCGGTAGTCATCTTGATTGAATGCTTCCGGACAAACTCTACAACAAACACTCATATTAATTATAGGAAAGTTTTAGCGATTTACCACTTTATTGCACAAAAAAGTTAACTTTTTTTATTGTATTGTAAGATATTACAAGTTCTTAGTTTTTACGAAAAAACGCATCTAATCCACCCCACGAATTTATACATGTAAATCGCCTTTGCCTGGCCTTACTATTTGAGGCACCTCGTCCACTAAATCCACCACGGTTGTTGGTGTCACGGCACAGGGTCCGCCATCAATAATTAAATCCACTTGTTTACTTAATGCATCATAAATCTCACGCCCATCGACAAAAGGGTATTCTTGATCCGGTAAGACTAAGGAAATACTCATCAGGGGTTCGTTTAATTCTGTTAATAAAGCTTGAACAATTTTGTTATCGGGGACGCGAATACCAATTGTATCGCGTTTGGGATGTAATAATCGTTTCGGTACTTCGCGCGTGGCTTTTAAAATAAAGGTATAGGGCCCGGGTGAATGGGCTTTTAAAAATCGAAAGACAGGATTGTTTACCATGGCATAGGTGCTTAATTCCGATAAGTCTCGACAAACTAAGGTAAAATTATGTTTTTCATCAAGTTGACGTAATTGTCGAATACGCTCTAGGGCATTTTTATTGGCCAGCTGACAACCAATGGCATAGGCTGAATCGGTAGGATAAATAACTACGGCTCCTTGTTGAATCAACTTCGCTGCTTCTCGGATAAGGCGAGCCTGTGGGTTATCTGGATGAATTATAAAATATTGACTCATGTAAACGTCCTTGTTCGAAGATTCTATGATACTATATCCAGCCTTTAACTTATCTATTTTAAGTTTATGTCAAAGAAACAAATGGAAGCAACGATTGAATCCTTAAGTCATGATGGCCGCGGCGTAACAACCCTCCAGAATAAAACTACTTTTGTCAGCGGCGCTTTGCCCACTGAAAAGGTGCTCTGTGAAATTACCCACAGTCACCGACGCTATAATGAAGCCAAAGTCATTGATGTTATTTCAGCAGCGGCTGAGCGTATAAAACCGCACTGTGCTCATTTTGGAATTTGCGGCGGCTGCAGTATGCAGCATGTGGAATTTGCAGCACAAGTTCAATTAAAGCAAAACGCATTGCTGGAACAATTGCAGCATTTTGGCAAAATACAACCCGAAGAAGTGTTACCGCCTATTGTCGGGAATCCCTGGGGCTATCGTCGTAAAGCCCGGCTCGGGGTGCGTTATGTGATTAAAAAAGAAAAACTCTTAATTGGTTTTCGGGAAAAATTCAGCAATTATCTAGCTGACATTGAAGAATGTCCCGTTTTACATCCAAGTGTTGGAAAATCGCTGTTAAACTTACGCCAATTGATTCGCGGCCTAACTCAATATCAACATATTCCCCAAATTGAAGTCGCTGTCAGCGATCAAACAACGGCTTTAGTCATTCGTCACATGACACCATTGAGCGAAATGGATCTCACTGCGCTCCGTGAATTTGCCCGTCAAGAGCACTTTCATATTTATCTGCAACCTAATCCTCCTGCCCCGATACATAAATTATGGCCTGATGATCAGCAAGAATTGTTAAGTTATTTTTTACCGGACTATCAACTGGAAATGCGATTTCACCCGCTTGATTTTACGCAAGTAAATGGTGAAATTAATCGAGAAATGATCAAACAAGCGTTGCAATTATTGGACCCTAAGCCTACTGACACGATTTTGGATTTATTTTGTGGCCTTGGAAATTTCACGCTGCCTATTGCGCGTTTTGCTAAACACGTTATCGGTGTCGAAGGAACGATGGCAATGGTCGAGCGTGCGAAAGCCAATGCAGAATACAACCATATTAAGAATACAGAATTTTATGCAGCGAATTTAATGGAACCCAAGGAAAGCATGCCTTGGTTAAAAACAGCCTATGACAAGGTATTAATCGACCCGCCTCGTACGGGCGCAAAAGAAATTCTGCCTTATTTAACAAACCCTTCTATCAAACGTCTTGTCTATGTTTCATGCAATCCCAGCACGCTCGCAAGAGATGCAGGAGAATTAGTCTATAATTATCAATACAAATTAAAAAAGGTTGGCGTCATCAATATGTTCCCACATACGAGCCATATTGAGGCGATTGCGTTATTTGAAAAAACATAGAAAATAGACGATAAAAAACAGGCGGGAATGACGATAAATCGAGGGAATTTATGGTAACCATCAAACAAAAATTTCCCCTCTTGCCCGATGGCACAATCGATGTTGAAGCATGGCTAAATAACATCAACACTTTTTCATCCGTTAAAAATTTGGCTTTGATCACGCAAGCGGCCCGTCTTGCTGAAACAAGCAGCAAAGGATTAACTACTTTTTATGGCCAACCTTGCATTGCGCAAGGGTTAGAAATGGCTGAGATTTTGCTTGCGATGAAACTGGATCCAGATTCCATCGCCGCAGCGATTTTAATAAGCACCGTTCAACAGACGAGTCTCAATGTAGAAAAAATCCAAGCTGAGCTGGGTGAATCCGTCGCTAAATTAATTCAAGGTGTCTTACAGTTAAACGTTTTAAATAATTTACAACCTAACACCGCTGCCCGCAATAAAACACAGCTAGATCGCTTGCGTAAAATTTTCCTAGCCATGGTTTCTGATATACGTGTGGTTCTCATTAAATTAGCTGAACGCACTTGTTTGATGCGAGGCATTAAAAATATCACCCCTCATGAACGCAAACGCATTGCGGTTGAAACCATGGATATCTACGCCCCACTGGCTAACCGCTTAGGAATAGGTCAATTAAAATGGGAATTGGAAGATGCGGCATTTCATTACATTAATCCGGAAATTTACAAATCCATCGCCACTTTTTTAGCTGAGCGAAGAATTGATCGAGAAGAACGCATTCAAGAAACCATTCAAAAACTGGAAACAGCGCTCGCAAAAGCCAATATTTCGACAAAAATTACTGGTCGAGCAAAACACATTTACAGTATTTATTTAAAAACGTTCCGCAAGCATCTCGATTATAAAAATATTTATGATTACAGTGCTGTCCGCATTTTAGTCCCAACAATTGAAGATTGTTATACGGCGTTGAGTGTGGCTCACAGTTTATTTGAACACATTCCAGAAGAATTTGACGACTATATTAGCAATCCCAAACCCAATGGTTACCGCTCTATTCATACGGCTGTCATTGGTACCGATGGAAAAAATTTAGAAATTCAAATTCGCACGCACGCTATGCATGAAGAAGCAGAGCATGGTGTTGCCGCACACTGGATTTATAAAGAACATAAAACACAGCAATCGGGCTATGAAGCGAAAATTACTTTTTTGCGTCAATTGTTAGCTTGGCATAAAGATGTGACACAACAAGAACAAACGCCAGATAAAAATTTGCAAGATATTTTGGATGATACCGTTTATGTACTGACCCCTGCGGGAGATATTTTGGATTTAGCAAAAGGTGCAACCCCGCTTGATTTTGCTTATCACATCCATAGTGAGCTTGGCCATCGTTGTCGGGGAGCAAAAATTAAAGGGCACATTGTTCCTCTCACTTATCAATTACGTACAGGGGATCAAGTTGAAATAATCACCACTCCGCATGGTGCACCTAGCCGCGATTGGCTCAACAAAGAATTTGGTTACTTACACACGGCACGCGCGCGCTCAAAAGTGGTTTATTGGTTTAAGCAACAAGAAATTGATTTGTATATCAATACGGGTAAAAATAATTTAGAGCGAGAAATATCCCGTGCCGGGATACCCCATCCTAATTTTGAAAAAATGGCCGCGCGTTTTAATTATAAAAATGATGAAGCGTTATTTGCTGCCATTGGTCATGGCAATCTGCGCATTTCGCAAGTAATACACGCATTACAAACAGAACAGCAACCTGAAATAAATAAACCCACCACTCCCCCCTTACGAGCCGCGGTCGAAACGCAGGGTGGATTAGAAATTGCGGGTATAAATGACTTATTAACACGCATTGCTAAATGCTGCAAACCCATTCCTGGCGATAAAGTCATTGGTTACATTACGCAAGGACGTGGTGTTTCCATTCACCGAGAAGATTGCAGTAATATACTTGCTAGCCATTCACGCGGCGGCACAACACGTCTTATTCCAGTCGCTTGGGATAGCAAAAAACTGGGGCATTATTATGTCGACTTACTCATTCGCGCAACCGGACAGCAAGAATTATTAAAAGAAGTCACAGCCCTACTTGCAAACGCTAAAATTGATTTGATCAGGCTTAATTCCGCGATGAATAAAACATCTCAATTGATGTTTATTACCTTAACTGTTCAAATGTCCGATTTAACCCAACTTAAACATATTATCAACCAAATAAGTCAATTGCCTAAAGTGATTGACATCAAACGGATCAGTAATGCATGAAAGGAATCAGTATTCAAACTCGCGTTTTTATCATCACTTTATTACCTACGCTTCTCATTTCTTTATTGTTAGGCATCTATATCATCGGCTCGCGGATTAACGACGCTGAAAAACAACTTTATTCCTATGGTCGCGCCATGTTAGGCCACGTTATTCATGCAAGTCGTAATGGAATTTTAAAGAATGATGGCGCTTTATTAAAAAACATGACCAACCTATTTCTAGAAGAGAAAGATTTGCAATCTATTAGTTTTTTTGGAGCTCATCATGAGTTACTCGCTTATGGCGGCTCTTTGGATCCGCAATCGGCAGAATTTTCAAAAAATATTTTTTTTAATAATGAAAAGTCGAGCATCATCGAGAGCAAAGAATCTCTCACACTCACCGCCCCCGTCATTGTAAATAACCTCAATTTAGCCCATCATTCACTGCAAGCCGCAAATGGCTCGCATAAACAACTCATAGGTTGGGTCGTCGTCTCTTTATCGCGAGCCAGCACTCTCCTAGAAGAATATGAAGTCATTACTATCACACTCCTCTGCCTCTCACTCACGTTGCTAATTAGCGCCTTTCTTGCTCGCCATATCGTTCGCCATTTAACTAGGCCGTTATTAAAAATGCAAGCTGCTGTTCAAGAAATTGGACAGGGTCGATTGGAAACTCAGATTGATACCCATTCGTCGGATGAATTGGGCCAATTAGAAGAAGGTATTAATAATATGGCCACTGCTTTAAGAAAAGCGCGAGATGATTTAAAAAATAATATTGAACAAGCGACTACAAGTTTAAAACAATCTCTGGAAACTATTGCATTACAAAACACAGAGTTGGCACGAGCAAAAAAAGAAGCACTCGATGGCAGCCGAATTAAATCAGAATTTATCGCTAACATGAGCCATGAAATTCGCACCCCGATGAACGGTATTATTGGTTTCACCACTTTATTACTTGAGACTGAGCTCTCTCATTTGCAACGCAACTATCTAACAACCATCCAAAAATCAACGCTGAATTTATTAAATCTCGTTAATAACATTTTAGATTTTTCTCGCTTAGACGCTGGACAGTTGCGATTGGAACATCTTTCTTTTGATGTGCGTGACACTATCGAAGAAGTGTTAACCATTTTGTCTCCACTTGCCAATGCCAAGCAATTAGAGTTTGCAGCTCTTATTGACCCCGAAGTACCGTATAAAATCATTAGTGACCCCTTACGATTTAAACAAATTATTGTGAACCTTATTTCCAATGCCATTAAATTTACCGATAAAGGTGAAGTGATTATTCATGTTTCTATCGAAAAGAAAACTGCTAAAAACGTCAAAATTCGTATTTCTGTCTTAGATACCGGCATCGGTCTATCCCATACAGATCAAAAATTAATTTTTCGTGAATTTCAACAAGCCAACACGAGTATTGCGCGTAAATTTGGTGGGACTGGATTGGGTTTAGCCATCTGTAAACGATTAATTGATCAAATGGCTGGAAGAATCGGCGTAGAAAGCAATCCAGAAGGCGGTTCAATTTTTTGGTTTACTTTTACAGCAGAAACGATAGCAAATGACAACGAGCCTACTAGCAATAATAGTAATTTTAAACAAGCCCTGGTTTATATTTATGATCCCCATCTTGCTGCACGGCTAGCCCTAAAAAATAATCTCTCTCATTGGCAAATAAATTCGCTTGATTTTGCTAATTTACAAGAGATGCTGACCGAATTAAAAAAAGAAAAGAAGCCTGTCATTGTAATTGCTGGCATTAATCAGCAAGACATTCAATATCAATCTGCTGATGATGAACTAAGCCAAATCCGTGCGCATTTTGCGGGCCCGATTATTATTTTGACAAATTCTTCCGAACAAACCAGACTGGATTATTTTATAAGCCAAGGGGCTTCAGCATGTTTATCAAAGCCATTCATTCGCAGCAATCTTTACCATCTGGTCTATCAAATTTTGTGTGAACCGCAGAACCCTCTCAAAAATCCCGCAAAAAATGAGACTACTTTATTATTAGAAGGCAAAGAAATTTTATGTGTGGATGATAACGTTCCGAATGTCAATTTAGTGAGCGCTCTACTTAGTCATACCCATGCCAATGTAACGATTGCATACGATGGCCTAGAAGCTTTAGAATGCGCCAAGAAACAACCTTTTGATTTAATTTTAATGGATTTACGAATGCCAAAGATGGATGGCATTGAAACATTAAAATGTATTCGTGCCTTATCCAATCAAAATAGTCAAATTCCGGCCATTGCCTTGTCAGCGCATATTTCGGAAGATGAATATCAGAACTTGATTGGTGTTGGTTTTAATGATTATTTGATGAAGCCTGTTATGAAAAATATTTTATTTAAGTTAATTAAAAAATGGTTACCCGAAAGCAATACGCCACCTTTAGCCATTCAATCCGAGGAAAAACCCGTGATTGATTGGACGTTAGGGTTAAAACTTGCTGGCAATAAACGCGAGCTTGCAGAAGAAATGTTATCTATGCTCGTTAAGAATTTGCCAGAAGAAGTACAAAGAATTCGCGAAGCTTATGAGAACAATCAATACCAAGAATTACATCAACGACTACATAAGCTACACGGCGCCGTTTGCTATTGCGGCACCCCTCGTTTGAAAAAAATTATTGCCGCTTTGGAAAATGCGCTAAAAAAACATAATACCGCAGAGCTTCCAGCTCTATTAAACGAATTTGTACAAGAGAGTCAATTAGTACTTGAGGCGGTAAAATAATGCATCAAAAATGCTTTTGTAAGAGCCAAAGCTGAAAGACTTTCGTAAACAAATCGATGGTCTTATTACGCTGATTTCCAGACAACTTGAGCATCTAACAAAGTTTATGAGCTCACATTGATCTTGTAAAACAGCTAATACCTATGTTAGATTCGGCCACTTTAATTGTCAGTGAACACTTCAAATCAATGATGAAGAAGCAACAACCCTATTCTGGGAAAAAAATACCGTATCGAGTACTCGTCGCTTGCTCATTCGGCACCATTCTAGAATGGTATGATTTTTCTATATACGCTTATTTTGCCTCTACATTAGCCGCACTTTTTTTTCCTCATGAAGACAACCTAACCTCAATAATATTGGCATATTCCGTGTTTGCCATAGGATTTTTGGTGCGACCCATAGGCGCTATATTATTTGGTCATTTTGGGGATCGAATAGGTAGGAAAAAAATCCTAATATATTCTTCAGTCTTGATAGCAGGCAGCACGACATTAATCGGCCTGCTGCCAACGTATAGCCAAGCAGGTAAGCTTGCACCTATTTTACTTATTGTATTGAGGATACTACAAGGCTTGGCAATAGGTGGTGAAGTAATCGGAGCAAGCTCATTTGCCATTGAATCAACAAAAAGTGAAAAGCAAGGATTGGCAACTTCTATTATTTGGGCTAGCTCCGGCGTAGGTATATTGCTTAGTTCAGCTATTGTGTTTGCAATTACATTAACGATGACGCCTTTTGAATTATCTGACTGGGGCTGGAGACTTCCTTTTTTACTAGGATCAATAACAGGTATAATTGGTTATTATTTAAGGAGAAATACAGATGAATCCCCTCAGTTTGAACGAATAAAAGTTAATGGTAACATTGCGAAATTCCCCTTAATACAGGCAGTGAAAAAATTCAAAGTAGAAATGCTTATTACCGCAAGGTTATATGTGTTAAGTGCAATTATAACTTATCTTATTTTTGTTTATATGCCTGTGTATGCATCGAAGACAATTGGATTACCATTTAGTCAAACAATGATCGTCAACACAGCATCTATGAGCTGCATGATACTTCTTGTTCCCCTATTTGGATATCTTTCAGATATTTTAGGCAGGCGAATAATTTTATTGCTAAGCTCCATGTCGTTATTATTATTTGCTTTCCCTTTATATATTTTAATAACGTACGGCCACTTAATAGATTTAATCATTGCTCAGTCTATACTTGCAATTATGAGCGCTGCTTATCAAGGCGCTATCACTCGGGCAGCTTTAGAAATGTTCCCTACAAATATACGTTATAGCGCTGCTGGTTTTGGATATAACATAGCTTATTCACTATTTGGAAGTACCGCGCCGCTAATAGCAGTCTATTTAGTTAATAAGCTAAAATGTAATTCAGCGCCTGCTCTTTATCTGACTTTAGGCGCTTTCATATCCTTTGTCGCCGCACTCAAATTACGAGAAGCTGACAACATAAAAATTTTCTTTCAAAAAATTTATCATAAATAGCAATTATTGTACCCAAACGGAGGAAAATGGTATATGTTATATATACCTGCTATGGCTCCCTTCATTTTTAACATGAGCAATTATGAAAATATTTTTTATTCCTGGGTTATTATGTACAAGCTATGTATGGGGCTCTGTAAATAAGATCCGCAATAAATATATTTGTCATGATGCTGATGTTACTAGCTTTGATCGAATTGAAAAAATGTCGGATGCTCTAGTGAGTTCAATAGATTCGGTTGAGACTGCCATTCTGGGCATTTCAATGGGTGGTTATGTAGCAATAGATGCGGCATTGAAGTTAGGCAATAAATTAAAAAAATTAGTTTTGATAAACACTACTTCAAATGCGGTTAATCAAGCAACCGTTCCAGATAGAGAGAAAGCAATAAAACTGGCAGCACAAGGAGCACTCAACGAAGTAATAGCGATGTCAAAAGGTATTTGTTACTACCAACCCGAAGACGAATGGTTACTCTTAGAAGAAAAAATGGCCAATGAAGTTGGATCTGCATCGTATATTAAACAGCAGCAAGCAATTATTACCCGTAAAAATTATTCAACTTTAATAAAAAATATTACAACTGATACTCTTATTATCTCAGGTAAAAATGATAAAGTTATTCCCTTTAAAGATTCTATTTTTATAGCAGAACAAATAAATAATTCAAGTTTAATTCTTTTAAATAAATGCGGCCATTTGTCAACTCTTGAAAAAGGGAGCATCGTGGCAGATTATATAGAGCAGTTTTTGGAAACTTAAATGAATCCTCTTCCATACAAGAAAACAAAGTGTTTAGAATTTCCAGAACATCTGGAAATAAAATTTTTTCAAGTTTTTATGGCGCTAAATAAGCACTGTGGCGCAACCTATATGTCGTATACTTTTGATAAGTCAAACGCTGTTAGATTTAGTTTCAGAACAGATTTACAATGGGCGCATATTTACAACACAGAGAAAATATTCGGAAAACCATTAATTGAAGCTTGCCCACTCGATATCGCATCAAGAGAGAGAAAAAATATTTTTATAATCTGGGACTTATATAATCACAAAGCTCAACCCAAAGAATACAGAGAGATCATGGGAATGAGAGAAGATACTGGGTTGTCTCACGGGCTGACGTTATCAACTTATTTTGGTAAGCATCATGATGCTATTGCTATTGCAACAGACGATAAAAAAAATGATTTAGCAATCGATATTCTTTCAAATGATAATGGGGATTATCTCAAAAATTGCTTATTAGAGTGCAGAAAGTCGATTAGTTTATATTTAACAAATAGCGTAGGCTAATAAATGAAATCGTCGAATTTGATTATTGGATCTGTCGCAAGATTAAAAAAAATCCGTTTATATTTGGGAATGACAAGAAAACAATTTGGAGATGCTATAGGAATTAGTCAATATACAATTAGAAGCTGGGAAAATGGGGCTAAAACATTTACAACAGACGGTATCCAACGAGTAACCCAGGCGCTAAAAGGAAAAATCGATTTTTCTTGTTCCTTTGAGTGGCTAATGAGTGGCACAGGCTCGTCCCCTATTTCCCTATGTGAAGAAAATAAAATTCAAGATAATCTTTTTATTTCTCTGGATTCTTCTGCTAAAAAAATATCAAATGAAATTGTTATTTTCAAGAAAAATAATAAATCAGCCGATGTAATTTTGGTTTCTGATTATACTTTTAGTCCAATAGCGAATGAAGGAGATTATATTGGGTTAATTCTAATAGATATATCTAGCATGGAGAAACATGTAAATAGTCTAGTTTTTGTAACATTTAAAAATAATATAAATAAATTTGGAATATTAGAAAAAAAACGAAATTGCTTTTATATAATTAGTTTGCTAAAGGATTCACACATAAAATTATCAACAGATAATATCGCTAAAATATCTCAGCTAATTTGGCTCAGAAAAAATTATTAAATTCGCTATATCCTATTATTGACTTCCAATGCAAAGATATATATCTTTTATCTTTAGGTATACATAAGATATACCAATTTGGAAAATAACTCAAAAATATTAAGGATAATAATTATGTCTGCAACGGAACCTTTATGCCACTTGATAGGCATTAATCCAGCGAAATTGACTCAAAAAGAAAGTCTCATTTTGGAAGCGGAACTATTTGTGCGGCTATGCGATGAACTCAAAGTGGGTTTTAAGGCAAAATACGAGGATTATTTTCAAGTCATGAAATACACTACAGAAAAGGAGAATGCAATAATGGAAGCAAGCTTTATACGTTGTGTAATTAACGATATTTTATCAACAAAAGAATATACCTTGGATGGCATTGCATACTATACACATACACCCGAAGAGGTTATATACGAGCTAGCAATGGGTCACAACACAAGCCCATCGGCGATGTTACTAAGAAAAATTATTGAATTACATCGATCGGTAAGGCGTGATCTTTATGATGCGATAATTAAAAAAATTCTATCAATTATTTTTGATGAAAAAAAATGAATTTAGAGCTCTCATTTAAAAGCCTATAATTTTTTCTGTATATACTCGCTGCACTTGAGATTGCGGGTTTTAAAACATCATCTTGCAGATCTTGCCATTCAATTTCAACAAAAAATGTTCGAAATTGCGAGCTATTTCTCCGCTTTTTTATTGAAATTGAATGAAAATATTGCAATCTAATGCTTTAAAACCCGCGATATCAAGTGGCGAGTATATACGATCATAGTTAAAACCTCGACTTTAAAAGCCAAGTTGGAATCGGTGCTGTTTGTTATTGCGGCACCCCTCGTTTGAAAAAAATTATTGCCGCTTTGGAAAATGCGCTAAAAAAACATAATACCGCAGAGCTTCCAGCTCTATTAAACGAATTTGTACAAGAGAGTCAATTAGTACTTGAGGCGGTAAAATAATGCATCAAAAACAGAAGTTACATAAAAAATGCGCACTTTAGTGGCAATGACATCAGCAACGTGGAGGCATGAAGTATGACTCCACGAGTTTATTAAATCATATTGGGAATATTGTCCTATTAGTGTCACCGCAGGACTTCTTCGCATCCCTACATTATCGCGCAATGACAGCGCCGGACTGGTCGCATAATCTGCTCTTTGCAGAAGTTGTTGTTTGACAAAAGTTTTGAAAAAAACGAGATGCTCAGACAACTACGCAAGCGGGTCCCACAGCGTGCACGATAATCCGCATAAAATACATCACCATAATCACCAAACCAATGTGTAGCACCTATACCAATCAAACGAACAACTAGTCCATGCGTACAATCCAAACGTGTAAGTGATTTCATAAAGCTATAGCTTTTTAGTAACCATTAAAATGTTTTGATCTTCACCATGAGCTATTTCAAAACCCAAATTTTTAACTAAGGATAACATTTCATCATTTTCTGCAAAAACCATTCCAATTAACTTTTTTATATTTTTACACTTAGCAATTTCAATTAATTTATTCATTAATAAAGTTCCTATGCCTCTACCGTGCCACTCATCGGCAATGACCAAAGCAAATTCAGCGTCTTCTGAATTTAGATTAACGGCATATTGGCTTAGTCCGATTATATTGGGCTGAATACTTTTTTCATCTACTGCCACTAAAGCCATTTCACGATCATAATCAATTTGCGTAAATCTTATTAACATTTGGGAGGATAATTCTCTAAAATTGCCCATAAAGCGCGAATATCTAGATTTCGCAGAAAGGCTACGAATAAAGTATTGCTCTAATTGCGCATCCTCAGGACAAATTGGACGGATAGTAATAATGCTATTATCCAATAATGTATGATTAGAAATTAAATGGTTTGGATAAGGATGAATAACTAAGTGATGGTATGGAATTGCACAATCATCTTTAGCTACAACTATTCTTGCGTCAACCGCCAACATACCATTTTCATGCAAAATAAAGGGATTAATATCCATTTCCTGGATATAAGGCAATTCACAGACCATTTCTGACACGCGTAATAGTATATCTACAATATGATTGAACTGCGTTTTAGAAAGCCAATCAAGCTTATTATTAAATTTTAATATATGTGTTTTCTGAATTAAATTTTTAGCAATGAAATGAGTTAATGGAGGCAATGCTAACGCACGATCTTGAATCACTTCGACCAAAGTTCCTCCTGCTCCAAAGCTAATAACTGGGCCAAAAATAATATCTCTCGCCATGCCAATCATAATCTCTCTATTAAATTGATTGGGGTATTGAGGCTCGATTGTTACGCCGGAAATTTTAGCGTTAGGACAATTAATTTTTATTTTTCTCATCATATCTTCAAAAGCAATTGAAATATCATTCACTGTCCTAAGGTTTAATATAACACCATCAACTTTTGATTTATGCGAAATATCAGAAGAATTTATTTTCATAACAACAGGCATACCTATTTTTTCAGCTATCTTTATTGCATTTTCTACGGTATTTACCTCGAATGTTTCAGAAACTGGAATGCCAAATATCTTTAAAATTTCTTTAGATTCATAAGATGTTAAAATGGTATGTCCTTTTGTTAGTATTTTTTCTATCATTATCTTAGCCTTTGGAATATCCGATTGAAAATTCTGTCGACTCGTTGATGAAATCTGTGTCAGAAATTTTTGGTTTTGATAATACTTGGCAAGGCAAGAAAAGGCTTCAACCGCCTTTTCTGGTATGTTAAAATAAGGAATATTATATTTTGCAAATAAGCTCCATGAAGTTTTAACTTGCTTTTCTCCAAGCCAACAAGCCAAAACAACTTTATCACCTATAGAATATTTAATAACCTCTTTTGCAACTTTAACAGGATTAGACATAAAGATAGGTACTAAAATAATAAGAATACCATCAATATTCTCACTTTTTTGACAAACTTCTAAAACAGCACGATATCGATTCGGTGTGGCATCACCAATGATATCGATAGGATTTTGATGCGACCACTGACTAGGCAAAACGTTATTTAATTCAAAAATTATATCATCTGTAAGTGATGTCAATTCAATATCTAAATCAGCAGCACGATCAGCAGCCATGACACCTGCTCCGCCGCCATTTGTTATGATGACTAATCGATTCCCTTTTAATTTTTTATTTATTGATAAAATTTCTGCTACATAAAATAAATCCTCCATTGTTGAAACGCGTACAGCGCCAGCTCTTTTTAGTGCCACATCAAATACATCATCTTTTCCAATTAATGCCCCAGTATGAGATAAAGCTGCTTGTGAACCTGCCAAATTTTTTCCTGATTTTATTACAACAACAGGTTTTAAGCGTGCGGCTGACCGCAATGCGCTCATAAAATGGCGTGGATTTTTAATTCCTTCGATATACAATAAAATACTCTTAGTCTGTGGATCTATTGCCAGGTAATCCAACATGTCGGTAAAATCTAAGTTGGCGCTATTTCCTAAAGACACAATAGTCGAAAAACCGATTTTTTTGCTGATTGACCAATCAAGAATACTTGCGCATAGTGCGCCTGATTGAGAAACCACAGCAACAGATCCTGGCAACGCAAAATCATTGGCAAAGGTTGCATTTAAATGATGGTATGGACGCATTACACCCAAGCAATTGGGTCCAATAATATGAATTTGATATTCATTGGCAGCTGCTAGCATGTCCTTTTCTAATGCTTCTCCTGTCTCGCCCGCTTCACTAAATCCTGACGATAGTACTATTGCAGTTTGTATATTTTTTTGACCGCATTCAGCGATAATCATTGGAACAGTTTTTGCAGGGGCCGAAATAATAGCAAGATCAATAGAGTGTTTAATGTTTTTTACCGATCCAAAACAAATTCTTCCCTGCACACGCTCATGCTTAGGGTTCACAAGATAAATTTCTCCATTAAATTTTCCTTGACACAAATTTTGTAAAACCTTCGCACCAACAGATTTAATATTATCACTGGCGCCAATTACTGCAATCGATGCAGGAGAAAATAATTTTTCAAGACGATGATAATTCATACTATTTTATCCTCTTCAATTATTTTTTTGATAGCGCTTTATTTTGGCGAATGGACTGTTTGACAAGAAGTTTCATCTAACAGGCTAGATGGATTTTCAATACCTGTATCGGGCGGCAGGATATAATTTTGGTTATTTCTATTGAAATAAAAATTAAAACTTGGATTACTCTCATCAAATTGAGCAGTCATATTTTTAAAAGAATTAGTCATATATGTATTTGAATGATGCTCTTTTTTATCAAAATTTTTTTTAATTCCTTGATGTGATTTTTTAAATTTACTCCTCTCTATAATTTTTAAATTATTATTTTCTTTTTCTTCTAAATAAACATTTGAGCTTCTATCGAAAAACAAGCTGTCAGTTTCATTTTTTTCGCTAAATTCATTTACATCCTCATCATGATTAAGGGAAATATCAGAAAATTTCCTACGAAATAATTGTTCTTGAAATAAATTTATAGGCACACCAAAGATATATCCTAATGCTGGGAAATTTTCACCAACTAATCCAACAGTTATACTAGCCTTTAAAATAAATTCTGTTTTGGTTGTAGGCCATTCTTTTTTTACTGGTTTTACTGTATGAAAAAGCATATTAAATAGCGGCTTGTTAAAAAAAGAATCCATAATTGAGCCAATTAAGCTACCTGCTAATCTACTAACGAGCGTCCAGCCAACAGTAACGCCATAGGCTTTTGCAATTGCAATAACAGAAAGACTATAAATCGGAGATATGCCAGGAATAGGCACAGCTAACGTACCAATAAAACCTACAATACACAAGGTCGTTAATAAAATCCCACACAATCTTCCTGCACCTAAAGTAAAAGGAAATAACCTGGCCTTTAAATCCCCCTTAGGAAGTGGCAGTTTACTTTTACACAGAATATTTCTAATTGTGTAAGGTTTTTTGGTAAAAAACCTACTATAAATGAAAACCCCACTTCCCTTGAGAAATTCAACCGTATTGCTAATTGGCGATAAAATGCTACCAATAATTACAAAAAATATGCTCGTTAAATATTTTTTAGGCGTTATATTTATCATAGTAAATTTGGCTCCAACTGCATAAGCTGTCCAAAATGAATTTCTTTTTTTTAATTATAAGTAATGAGTTATTTAACGCCCATTAAGAGAAACCCTTTTCTTCTAAGCAATCTCTATAGGGGACAAAAACGCTTTTAGTGGCGGACCCGTGTGTCCACCCGGACTTTACGGTTGAAGCCGCTGGGCGGACACACGGGTCCGCCCCTACAATTCCGGTAATTTATAAAGAATTAATTTTTTTCCCCTACAGAGCTAAGCAATCTCTCTATGAAGTTTTTTCATAAATAGGGATAATGACACTTGTCTTATACATTAAATTATCAATGATATTGAATAAATGGCGCTAGACTGACGATTTATCTGTTTTTTCTTGCATGATCAATTCGGTATTTTTTCTTTGACCACGCAAGAGTAAAGTATTTTTTTTATTTAGATTGGATTATTGTAGACTTACTGAAAACTTGCTTCACATTCATCATTTTCATGGATCAATCGGCAAAATAAATTTAAAGCAGGTATTACCTGCAAAAGTAGAATCAATTAATAATTCACCACCATGTGCTTCAATAATGTTTCGACAAATAGAAAGCCCCAAACCAGTGCCATAATTTTTAGTAGTAAAATTATGACTAAATAATTTGTACTTGATCTCTTCCGGAATACCAGGTCCATTATCAATTACGCAAATTTCCATTTTTTTTCGGTTAATTACGTTCATTTCAAACCAAATTTTTGGTTCATCAATCGAATGATCGCGCATGGCGTCTATAGAATTGCGGGCTAAATTCAAAAGAACTTGTTGAATATGCAGCTTATCTATTTTAATTGATGGGATATTATTACTAGAGCGAATTATTATATCAGTAAAAAATTTTTCTGTTTCATTTTTCAGTAATGCAACAACATCTGTTACTACTTCATTCATATTATGCAATTTAAATTCTAATTTATCTTGACAATAAAAATTTTTCATCCTCAAAATAATATTAGCAATATTATTGTATTGCCCATAAGCTTTTCTTAAAGCATCTACAATTTCTTTTGTCTGATATCTTCCCGACTCCATCCTATGGATACAACCATATAAATAATTTGCTGTAATAGCTAACGGATTATTAATTTCATGCATAACAAGTTCACTTAACTTTCCAGACGGCATATTTTTATAAATTATCTCTTGTGCAGAAATATCGCTAAATTTAATAATAAATGACAGTATATATATTTTATTATCGGCGATACTGAATGACTTGCTAATAATCCACGCGGGAAATATAGGACTTTTTTTTGTGAGAATATTAATTTCTGCCAGTTGCAATCCCTTTTCATTCAGTGTCTTATTAATGTGATTATGAAAAATTAACTGGCTCTCAGGCAAAATGTAACGAGAAAGTATTTTGTCGTGCAAATCGTCTTTTTGTATGCCAAATAGCTCTTCGCCTTGATGATTCATTTCTAAAATGAATCCTTTCTCATCCAAAGTAAAATAATTATAGGGAATATAATCATAAATATTTTTTTCACGATGATTTTTTAAATTAGAATATTTCTTTTTTTCTGACTGATTTTCATAGCCAATTTTATAAATTTCAATTTCGCTAAATATTTTATTTAATTCATTGTAAAAAAAGGGGTTTTCTTCAAATAGATTATAAGAAGAAATTTGTATGCTATTTTGCTGTGTGGCTGCTAACTGTCTGTCATTCATGAACTTATCCCTTTGTATGATTACTATGCCCATCCCGTTTCATTTAATAACTCATCTTGAGACGTGTTGGATATCCACCCTGAGTTAACCTGTGTAATACCTATATTTTTGCTACTTTAGCGTGAAAAGTTTAGTGTTACTTAACTTCATTTTTTGTAAATTTAATGCGTATTTATATTTTTTTGTACGTAAGATGACTAGCGTATTAACTACGCAGTAAAATAGCGGGTTTTCTACGCTTTTTCTTCGGCTAAATTATGTGTATCCTGCGAATTTTCATTATTAAACCAAGTGATAAACTAAATATGGCATATTGAGAATTGCTTTACGGAAAAAAGCGGAAATGATATCGTCGGGCGAACCGATCAGCTCGCCCATCACTTTTATATTTTTATAGATAATTTGGTAGATTTTACTTGATCATTTGTTTTGACAGCTTGACGTAATTGCTGAATTTCATGGTTATATTGTTTAATTACCGTCTGATAAAATTCGCTCATAATTTCGAGATCACTAGCAATTTGTTTTACAGTTATTGTCATAAACTGTGTTCCTGGCCTTACAGCCCGACAAGCAACTCTAGGACTATTTGATCCACATACTAAAGCATATTCCTTTCCCAAGAGTGCAGAAGAAAAAGCTCGCTGGCCATAGCCTTCAATTATTGTAGACCATATTTTTTTCAACATGTGCTCAGGCCATCGTGCCTGTAATTTTCCTAACAGAAGCAATCCATCATCCGTAATGCCTTCTTGATTATATCGTTGCATCAGATCTATCGCTTCAGTAAAAAATGACATTAAATTCATTTTCTTATGCTGCTCTTCTTGCTCAATAAAACATTTTACTAATTCTGGATCATGCTTAATTGCTTGTATAAATAACCTTAACATAGGCACATCACATACTTCGATTGCATATTGAATAGGATTTATATCTGCTAAAGTGGGCTTAATAAATAACGAAGTATGAATATCTGGCAATGCTAACATTTTTGCCATGTTTGCATAATCAGACTGCATGGTTAAGTCTAATAAGCGCCTCCCTCTTAGAGGTGTTTTATATAAACCAAACCACCGAGTACAAACTTGGGTTGATCGCCCCAAACTTTTTGTATCTAAATGAAGAGCAGTAAGTTCCGCTAATTCTGGCGGGAGCTCTTTGTTATTTTTTGCCTTAAAACGCTTAGCTAATAAAATAGACGGTGCAAACGAGGAGGCAGGGAAAGTTTCATGAGATGATTTTCTTTTCCGGTTCAAACCTTCCGTGGGAATGGTTATTGCTTTTGCTTCGGCAAAGTCATTCATTTTAGAAAAAGGAACATCAAATTCTACAGACATTTCATCATCTGAGTCTTCTGCATCAGAAAAAGCATCTTCCTTTGATTCATCTACGTCCTCCATCGAAGAAACAGAAGGAGATGACGGCCTTGACTGCATATGTGACGAAGCTATTTCTTCATAAGGTACTCCTTGTGCAGAATAATAGTCGGCAAGCATATCATCTACCGTCGGATACGGAGAGTTTTCAACTATATCAGAATCATCAAGTTCAAATTCAGCTATGGTACGCATTGACCCAGCAGAAGAAGATAATAATGTTGATGAAGTATTAAGCAAATCTGTTTTTTTAGCTCGACTATTACTCATAACCCCCCCTCTCTACTATTTTATTGTGCTTATCGTAAGGCAAAAAAATTAAGAAATTCTTAAAAGCAAATTTTTTTTTGGGGGACAAAAACGTCTTAAGTAGGGGCGGACCCGTGTGTCCGTCCGGACTTTACGGTTGATGCCGCTCGGCGGACACATGGGTCCGCCCCTACACAAAAGCATTTTTGTCGTGTACAGAGCTAATCCACCCTACAGATACCTTTATTACATTTATGCAACAACGTTTTTTAGGCTATAAGCCGCTGCCTTAGTCATAATTTTATAGCCAGGTTAGTTGAAGTTAATATTTTGCCAGGCTGCTCTATCTTTTGTAGCTAGGAATTTTTGGTCGTAATCGATCTTCTATACTATAAAATAAATTGTCAATAAATCTTAAGCATGATAAAAAAACGAAATGAGACCCAAGCTATCTGTAAATAGCAGAAAAACGCAGTTTCTTTATCTTAACGCTAATATGTAATTGATATTGAATTAAAGTTACTCAACAAATGAGGTATGTATGATAAAGACAATATTACCTTTTAAAAAAAATCATATCGCTTTAAATGCTGCGCATGATATCTCGGAAATTTGCAAGCCTTTAAAAATATTGGGGATTATCTCATTTAATTATGTCAAAACATACCATGATGGTTCACAAATTAATCTATCAACTTCATCTGAATGGGTGGAGCATTTTTATTTAAAAAAATATTATCAAATTGGATCTTTTGAACGTCACCCTAAAAAACACGCATCGGGTTATGTGCTTTGGACAGAACTGAGTGGACAAGAAATATTTTCTGATGCACGCACGTACTTCCATGTTGATCATGGAATAACCGTCATTGATAAACAACCGGATGGTTGTGACTTCTATTCTTTCGGGACTACGGTCGATAATGCATCTATCATTACGTTCTACTTGAACAATATAGATTTACTGAGGCGTTTTATTATTTATTTTAAAGATAGAGCATCTTCATTAATTAAAAAAGCTAGGACAGAAAAAATTATTTTGCCAAAACTCTTTGATGAGCATCAATTTCCTGATGAGCAGGAAAAGTACATGCTAAGTGATATTAAAGGTCAGTTCATCAATGCAATAAAAATTAAAAATTTTAATTTAAGCAATGACTTGGAAGGAGAAGTTCTGAAGAAAGCACAATTAAATTGCTTGGTCGGCATTACACAGGGAAAAACTGCCAAGGAAATTGCGCAATGCTTTAATTTATCGTACAGAACGGTAGAGGGGCATATTAACAAACTAAAAGAGCGCTTTAATTGTAACAGCAAATCAGAATTGTTGGAAAAGTTGTATAAAAATGGCTTAGATTTACCGCTCACCATTGAAAACACGAAATTGCAACGTTAGGTAAAGTACGTACAATGTATTTTAATCCGTATTGGCTCATGAAGAATTATTTTCGATATAATACAACATCTTAACTAAGTTAGAAACAGACTTTACTTCCATCTTTTTCATCATAGAGGCACGATGGGCCTCGATAGTTTTAGGTGAAATAGCTATTTCTATTGAAATTGTTTTACTCGATTTTCCCGCAACAATACCCTGGAAAATTTGTTTTTCACGAGATGATAAATGATAATATTTTTCTCTAGTTTGATAAATTTCTTGCAATTTTTTTATGTTAGATCTACTAATTTTTAAGGCTCTATTAACACTGTCAATTAGCATTTCTTCATTAAGTGGTTTAAGTAAAAAATCAATAGCACCCTCTTTCATCATGTTAACTGCAATGTAAATATCATTTATCCAGCTGGTAATGATAATGGGCAAAGTAGAAATATCTTCAATTTTCAATTTTTTTTGTAAAGCATGCACATCTAGATTTTGAATTCCACTGTCAAGCAAAAGGCAGCCAGGTTGAATTGGATTATAATGATCTAAAAAGTCTTGAATCCCCTGATAAGATTTAATTTTTAAGCCAATGGTGCCTAAAATCCAGGATAATAGTTCTCCTGTTTCCTTATTATCAATAACATGTACTACAGTTTCTAATGCGGACATTCAACTTATCCTTAATAAGATATCTACCCAAAGTGTCTGGGTTTTATGTATTTTATAGCCCTTCAGATAATTATTTTGAATTTTAACACGCCATCTTACCGCCATCTCAAGGTGTTTTTCAATCACAAAAACTTGAAATAGCCCTGCTATTCCTGCTTTTTTGTTCAATCAAAACACCTTGATCTGACAGTAATCTGTCATGTTAAAATCCAAAATAATTATCTGAAGAACTATAGCAGCCTATCTTCGCCTCATACTCCTATCTAAAAAATCCATATGAAAACTGCGTGCGCATTAACCATTTAACCGTATGGTGGCAGCAAGCCAACTTTGATAGTGGAAATAATAAAAGAGGAATACTATCAAATTTTAATTTTTTTTATCAAGATGTTCATAAAATTTTTATTAAAACTTACAAACTCCTTCCAACAAGCTCAAGCTTGAGAATAAAGTGATAAATAAATTAATTTTACTGCCCTACTTTTTGCGCATGCTTTTACTTCTAAAGATGAATAATTAGAATCAAGTTCGATCCCGCGGACAAACCGCGGGACAAAAAGTATAGAGTTTTTGCTATTCCCGTACTATTTGGAAAAATTTAGAGAGCGCTTACTCTTTGTGCTAGTTAGCTCTCTAAGTGCCCTACTTACGCCCGCTTCATCACCAGGAGCAATCTCAAGATTCCTTTGTACGGTGGGAAATATATCGATAAGCTTCTTATTCTTAGAAGAGCACTCTATATTTATGGTGTCTATTGCGCTAGCAATAGGTTGGATTTTGTCATCAATCATTTTATAAAAATTTATCAAGTCCCCCGCACTATGTTGTTTTATTTTTCTTAAAATCATAATAGCCATACGACTAGCATAATGCTTGCCTCCAAAAGATTTTGTGCTTTTTAAAAAATTTAGATGCTCAATGAAAAAATTTTTAGCGCGAATAACTAATAATAGTAATACTTTTTCTACCTGCATTTCTGGTGAAATCTGAGCAGAATTTTCTGCTATTGATTCGACCCCTTGTATTAAATTTTTTGTATCCTCATTAACAAAGAATGTCGGCTTATGAGAATGAAGTTTTTTATAATCTGCCTCTAGCGATTTCACTAACATATGCAAAAAATTGAAAAAAGCATTTGCACTTACTTCAGCATGACTATTTGCTCCTTGCATTAACTGAGGCATTAATAATACTGGAGATTTAAATACTGTTGAACTGGCTCTAAAATTGGAAGCCTGTAATGTTTTTACTGGGTCAATTGATGGTTTTTTTTCATCATGTTGCATGGATGTAGTTGCACTTGCCAATTTTTTAGTATTGGACGTTTTTGGATCTGCTAAATTCGTTATCGATGTATCTCCGCCATCTTTAATACTATACAGCGATGTTTTTACTAGCATAGGTTTATTTATTGATGATGGTGGCGACGTCGGCAGTGAATTATTTTGAAAACCTGATACTGGAAATCTTTTCCATTCTTCTGGTATATCATCAAGTTCTACTTGTTGCATGAATGTAGTTGCACTTGCCAATTTTTTAGTATTGGAATTTTTTGGATCTGCTAAATTCGTTATCGATGTATCTCCGCCCTCTTTAATACTATGCAGCGATGTTTTTACTGGCATAGGTTTATTTATTGATGATGGTGGCGACGTCGGCAGTGAATTATTTTGAAA
>CAZTDR010000026.1:0-10319 GCA_964612855.1 uncultured Coxiellaceae bacterium | reverse complement strand
TGTATCTCCGCCCTCTTTAATACTATGCAGCGATGTTTTTACTGGCATAGGTTTAATTATTGATGATGATGGTGGTGGTGGCGGTGAATTATTTGGAAAACTCGGTACTGGAAATGTGAAAGCCGATTTTTCTGGTTTATCATCAGATTGTACCGATTGTTTAAATGGATGCGTTTCAGGATATTGATATAATTTCTGCGTTGATTCTTCAATACTATCATCATCAAAATAAGATAACGTTTCTCCAATGCTAGCAGGTCGCTTTATACTATCTTGAGGATTGGTGCCTGTCGCTTTTTCAACATTTGAGGGTTGCAGATTTGATAAATATGTTATCGGTTTTTTTGAAATCGTATCCGACAACGATGTAGATTTTAGTCCTGTATATTCATCCTCGCGTGTTGGTCTACCTAGTAGTGATTTTTCTTTTGGAGTAAGCGGAAGCGATATTTTTTGTCCTAATTGCTCAGTTTCATTATCTGGTGTTTGTATTTTCTTTTTAGTAATATCATGATAGTAAGATTCTGATTTAGAATTTTTTTTAAGAAGAGGACTTGGATCAGTGTATGCTGGCACTGGTTCATTTGTTATATTTAATGTGGGCATTTTTACTGATTCACTTTGAGAACTCAACACCAACGCTGAAGGTGTATTAATTGGGAAATTTGTTTGCCCAATAACAGAGCTTGATTGTTCAGTGTTAGAAATAGAAGAGTGATTTTCTGATGAATTTATAGGTGTTGTTGCTTGAGTCGTAATCGAAATTGGTAATGACACATTGATACTGTTTGTTCCATTATTTTCCACATCACTAGGAGATTGACTTGGAGATGAAGTGGGGCTTATAGAAGGAGGAGTATTAAAATTAGAAGATATTGGAGACGGAGATACCGGTGGGAGTACAGCTTCTTCGGCTATAGGTTGATTGGTTTTTTCAAAAACATTTTTCCACTTGTTAATAAGTTTTCTAAACATAAAACGTTACTCCATTAGCGATTAATAAAAATTTCTCTAAAAATCACCTTTTAAGATTTCTAATTAAAAGCAATTAAAACCTTTTAATTCGTTTTTAAAGGGATTAGAAAAAGTATGCGAATAGTAATCACTACTTTTTTTCTATAATAGCCTGCCTATTACTGTATTCATGCGATAACTTACGGTATTGACTAAATAGAAAAAATGAGGTAATAGCATTTGATTGAGATTAGTAGAGCTTCTATACCCATCACACCTCAAGATGCGAGGTTTAACAATTTAGATTGCAAGAAATTAGAGTGATTTTTCAATTTTAAATCGCTTCAATTTCACCACAAGGTAGGCTGTTAAACTTCACATCTTGAAATGTGATGGGTATATCTAGTTTTTATCCGATTAACGACCTGTAAACCATAAAAAATAAACATCACAGCCACTGTGGCAATTAATAAAACGATAAAGCCGAAAATACTAGTTAGTTGTGCAGCCGGACTATTTTCTGTAAGCAAAGAAAAATTCGCTGCCATTAAAATGAGATGTACTAAAAAGCTTAAACCAAGAAAACTTATCATGCTTAGAAAAATAATTGGCCAAAAAATAGAATTTACGACAGGATTTTTGGTGGCTAACAATGTGTAATCAGACATAATCATATTCCTTATGAATTTAATAGAGAGAAATTTAATAAGCTTTTCTGAGAGAGCTTTCTAAAGCATGTTAATAAGTGATTTAATATTTTCAAAAATAGAGAATCGAGTCAGATTGTTAGCTGAATCTGGGCTTTTAAGCGCGCCAAGCCTAATGAAAATACCCTAAGCATTCACGATTTTTTTTCCTTCCCCTAAAACGCCGCCCTATTCGCTTTCCAAAAGTGACACAAAGAGCGCCTATGCCAAAAAGAAGAAAAGTGGCTATTGCCACTAATAAGGATTCTTCTCTATCACTCAATGTATGATGAGAAGCTTGCCATTTTGTGTCATTTAACGCCACAGGCGTAATACTTTTGGCGGGAACATCTTTACTACTGGCATGGCCATAGTTAGATATAAAAAGTCCTGCTTGTGTAGTAAGAAAAATAGTTACAATAAGGGCAAGAGACAACGTGAAATATCTGAATATTTCACGAAAACGTCTTCTATAGCAGCACGTTAGGCTTAAATAGCCTACAATCCACCCACTAATAAACATAAGCAGAGTAGATAGTATAACTAAGGCAAAAAAACTACCTATTCCAAAAATCACCGCTCCATTAGACACACTAAACACCAAACGTCCCAAAGAAACAGCGAGAAAATTTGATAAAAAACCTAATCCAATTAATACAAGGGCACCGACAAAAATAGATCCCGATGATACACAATCAATTCCGCACACATGAAGATCATATTTTAAAAGACGTGTATTATAAGTGTTTGGCATACTATTCCTTTCCTTAACAGTTAATTTTTTATATCTCATTCCTTCGAAAAAAAATCTAGGGTCTGTTGACAATTGGTTTGGCCGATTTAAAAAGCGGGGAATCGAGATAAAATTTTCGCAAATACGAGGGGAATAGCACCGCTATTTAACGAACATTTGCTGAAATTTTAGCCGATTCTACCGCTTTTTAAATCGGCCAAACCAATTGTCAACAGACCCTAATATAGTTGAAACGATAATTTATATTAGATATCCTATTTAAAAGCTAATCTAAAGCATATTGGGAAAGTTAATATTAAAATTAGTATTTTCCCCCTATCGTATTGATTCATAATGAAAGATAATTGAAATATTGAATGGTTAGGGCGCAATAAAAATCGATTATTGGTGGCCTATCAGAGAATCATCTTATTGCCCAGCACTGTTGCCGTCATTAACAGGGCCTACGCATGAAAATTTTCTTTGACAGAAATGTAGGGCAATAAAAAGCGGTCATTTTCTTATTTGGTGGATTACGACGCAAAAAACGCGTTTAATCCACCCTACATGTTAAAAAAATTCTTTCATGCGTAGGCCCTGCCGTCATTAATAGCATTTTTTTTATTTGCATCATCGATAAATTTTTCGATATCACAGAGCCTATCACTATTTTTTACTTCTAAATGATAAGCATGCAGACCAACCTTTTTAGCACCTAATACATGCCGTTTAGTATCATCAATAAATAGTGTTTCGTTAGCTTTAAGTTTATTTTCAGCAAGAATTTTTAAGAAAGCTTCGCGATTCGGTTTACGCTGCCCAAATAAATGAGAGTAATATTCTCTATCAAAATATTTAATAAATGAAGTCTCTCCATGATATTTTAGAACTACTTCAACAAAATGTTTATAGTGGATCTCGTTGGTATTGCTAAATAAAAAAACCTTGTAATCACGCTTCTTTAATTCTCTAATTTTATTTAGGGAAGCTGAAGGGATAAATCCAACCATTGCATTCCATGCTTTATCAAAATTGGCATCACTTATTTCATCGATATTTAAAGTCTTTTTTAAATGACGACGAAATTGCTCTGCTGTTATTTTTCCTGTTTCAAAATTATCAAATAGATGGGTTTGTCTTTTTGGGCTATATAGTTTACAAAAATCCAGCGCACCGAGCTCTTTGAATTTATTGACCGTATTCTCATAATCAATATCAATAACTACCCCGCCTAAATCCAGTATAATATTTTTAATTTTTGTTGCTGTCGTCATTTTTATGTCTCGTTAAAAAATTATAAAAACAGATTTAAGTTACTAGGATCACTTTTGACATCCTAACACACGGCAAGACTCAAACGTTGACTTTTGAGGTTAATGTGCGCAATCGCCACTAGCGATAATTTTTGAATAAATTCCGCAGAGTCGAAATCACCCCCGAGAATAATGGAACATTATAATAAATAAGAGGAAATTCGCATCTTGGGGTGTATACTATTAAAGCCCACTATAACAGGTAAGAAGGAATTATATGAGAAAAAGAATTTTAAAAGGAATAATGGCCCTATTATCTTTTATTACGATCAATGTTTATGCATGGGACCACTCAATAGAATTGGGATACGGCTTTTCGCATGATCCTAATGAAATTAAATATAATAATTCAGGATTTTTATTAACATCTGATTTATTCCCGCTCAGTCGTGGTCATTATACCTTTTGGTCCATCACGGGTGCTTTGGGTCAATGGCACTCGACAGCGCCCACTCATCAAGATTTGACGACAGGCGCTGTTTCGCTTGCATTGCGTCTATACCCCATGCCCAATTATTATCCGGCTTATTTATTAGGATCACTCGGACCTGCCTTGCTTTCTAGCAGACAATTTGGGGTGAATAAGCAAGGCAGTAATTTAGCCTTACAAACGAATATTGGTTTGGGGATGGAATATCATTCTTTTGATGTTAATTTACGTTTGGCGCATTATTCTAATGCCAACATATTTAACCCTAATGAGGGGTTTAATGTTCTGTATCTGCTTTCAGTGGGGTATTTGTTTTAAGGTTCTTAATCATAGAGCTGGTGGGCACGCTGCGCTTTGCCCACCCTACATTTCCATGTTTTATGCATTGAGGGTAAATGAGACGGGAGAAGGATTTAGGAATTTTGGGGGCTCATAGAGGGGTGGAGAATAAAAAGCTGCAGGAATAGCAACTGATTTTCTTATCTCACCATTGCAAGCTAGGTACGCTGCTGCGGTAGCCGATTGCGGCTGAAGACCATACTGGGTTCGCATTACCGCGGCCATTTCCTCAATTTGAGGAACAACAAAAGAAGGAGTGGCTTGAGGAAGAGGAATTGGCGCTAATTTGATTGGAAATAGTAACTGTTGCATTTCCATATCCTTTTTTTGTAAAGCACACACATGGAGTTTCTTACATATGCCATCCCAGTTTTTATTTCGCAAGAATACACTATTACCTTGTTTAGCTGCCAATTTCAGAAAATATTTTACAAACTCATATATACCTTGTTTAGCTTTTTCTTGAACAGCAAGTGATTTTTTATCTGCCCATTCATGCGTGCCAATAACATAATTTAACAAAGAATCCCATGTAGCATTTATTGCTGATTGATTAATATTAAAGGCTTTTTGGATGGTTGTTGAAAACAAATGTTCGATAACATCAAATTTTTGCTCTCTCAAAGCGGCCTGCAGCACCCGCAAGCAAATACGCTTATAATTTCTGACGTCAACAGCACCCTCGGTTTTTAGTGATTTAGCAATTTCTCCAAATACAAAATCAGTTAGCTCTGTTAATTGGGTGGCTTGGTGTTTGCTACGAACCAGGGCAAATAGAAGGCCATTAGAAGCAACTCGCTTAGTTTGGTGCGCAATAGCTTTTATGAGGGGTATTGTTGCTTTTTCTTCTTGAACCGCATACCACAGCGGTAAGTATTTTTGATTATTTACATTAGTGATTTTGATTAACTCTTCTACGATTTCGGTATAACCTAACTGAATAGCATACATTAAAGCGCTTTTTCCGTGCCTATCAAGATGGTTTGGTTTAGGGTTTTGATGAAAAAAATATCTCGCTTTTTGTTTCTTGCAAAGCCACTTAATTGTGTAAAGGTCATTTTTTAAAACAGCATAAATTAAAGGCGTTCGCCCTTCAGTATCGACACCCGTAATTCCATTACCCTTTCTCCACCATTTTCTTTCACGCTGTGAATAAGATTTTAAAAGAAGAGCTTCTTTTACATGATCGTCCATGTCATTGGAAAAATTTTGAATTGTCTCACTTAATGAGAGAGGCTTTGGCTGCATGGCAATAGTCTGAAGCTTAGTGAAGTTCTTTTTGCGTTGCATGAATGGTGCACGTAACGTACTCATAGAAGCATCTCCTAGTTTTTATTTTTTATAATAAAAAATTTTGCCCATTTTTTCATACCACCTAAAATAATTCTTGGGCAAAAATATCCAGCTCCAACTCTGTTTTCTCTTCTCCTCTTGCTTGCTCTTTTTCCAGATTTTTAAAATCCCAACGCTTGCGATCCATCAATTGACTCAACTTAACGCTCGTCAAGGCATGTAGCATATTACTTGGAATTTTAGGATTTTCTTTGGTGAGCTCATCGATCCAAACTTTTACACGTTGACGAACTAAATTTTCTTGCGACCCACATAACGTACACGGAATAATGGGATAACGTTCTGCTTTCGCATATTCAATGATGTCATTTTCCTGACAATACGCTAGCGGGCGAATTAAAATATGGCGCTTGTTATCACTTAACAATTTAGGTGGCATTGATCGGATTTCGCCGTTATAAAGAATTGACATCAATAATGTGCGAATTAAATCATCACGATGATGACCCAGGGCAATTTTGTTAAAGCCATTTTCTTCTGCATAACGATAAATAATGCCCCGACGCAAACGTGAGCATAATGAGCAATAGGTATTGCCTTCAGGAATTTTGGCTTTGACGATAGAGTAAGTATCTTCTTTTAAAATTTCGTAGGGAATTTGGCGGTGTTCTAACCATTCACGCAATCCATCATCGTTCCAACCGGGTTGCGCTTGATCGAGTGTGAAAGCAAACAAGTGAAATTTATTATTGGTTCGACGTTGCAATAATTGCAAAATCCGCATTAATGTAAAAGAATCCTTGCCGCCAGACAAGCAGACCATGATACGGTCACCTGTTTGAATCATGTTGTAATCTGCGATCGCTTTTCCTGTGTAATGTAACAATTTTTTTTCTATTGCAGATTCTTTTTGCACCCTACACTCCTTAGAGCAGGTCCTTAAAAAAAATGTTGTCGCTGAAACATCAACGACAACATTCTTCCAATCTTAAACTATTCGACGATAGAAACGTCTTCTGCTTGCAGACCTTTTTGGCCTTGCGCAACAGCGAATTCTACGCGTTGGCCTTCTTCGAGTGAACGATAGCCATCACCGCGAACAGCGCGGAAATGAACAAACACATCATCACCTTGATCTCGTTGAATAAATCCAAACCCTTTACTATTGTTGAACCATTTTACGGTTCCAGTTTCACGTGCTGACATACTTAATTAACCTTTAAAAAATATTAAAAAAATGCTATTTCCTAACAATATGGGAAACAGCGAACAGTATTTTATCAGATTGCTGGTTAAAATCATACTAGATGCTGGTTTTTTGTGAAGATTTTTCTCGGGAGTCTGGTGGGCTAAGCGCAGCGTGCCCATCAGACCCCACTTCACTTACCCCATCTTTCCCAATACAACCCCCGCATGCAAACAATCCAGCACAAAATGCTGACTCGCCAAATAAACAAACTCATCAAACCGTGCTTTCGCCATAATATCTGTTATATCAGCCACCTGCATCCCAGGATGGCACATAATAATTCCTAGGTTTTTACTTTGCGCTAAAAAGCGTGAAAAATACCAAGGATATTTTTGTGAATCCTGAAAAGCATAAATGCCAGCAAAAGCAGCGTTATGTGGAATGTGATGTTTAATAAGCATTTTTTTGAATTTACTGGCACCCAATAGCTGAATCAACAATCCTTTGATGTCTTTATGCGTACGGACACGTAAGTAAACTTTAGGTTCATGGACACAACGCAGATAACAATGAGAAGCACGTAATCGCTGGTTATAAACAGCTAATAATGCATCTCTTACAATGGGCAATTGATGCACATGTTGGTGTCCGTCGACAAAATCGGGTAACTTCCCCATACTTGCAACAAAAGCATCTAACTGAGCGTTTAACTCGGCTTCAACGGCATCTTTATTCAATAATCGCCCGTAGGCTTTAAGAAGTAACCGCGGCAAGGGTAAAAAACCATGGGAACCCTGTAACTCCTTTGACAGAGGCTTTCCTTCGGTCAAATTAAAGTGCAATCCAATATCGATTTGAAAAGTAAAAGGTTGCAGCCATTTGGCATGTTCTGGCCAGAAAACAGAGGTAGTCATGCAACTTGTTGCAGATAAACGGTTTTTTTCGAGCAATGCAATAATTGCTTGAGAAATGGGCTGATTTTGCCCATAATCGTCGGCGCAAAGAATTATCTTTTTCATCATCGACGTAATGTACGGGAATTAAAACGTGTTATCAACCCGCAAAATAAATTCAACTCAATCCTGGCTCATCGACATCTTCTCTGTCCTCATTTTGTTGGGGATATTCTATGCACTTTGGATAGGAAATCATCCGCTATTCACACCCGATGAAGGGCGCTATTCCGAGGTCGCACGCGAAATGGTGGTAACGGGTGACTACATCACGCCGCGCGTCAATGGCGTCGCTTTTTTAGATAAACCCGTTTTGTATTATTGGCTACAAGCTTCTGCCATCAAATTATTTGGCTTAAAGGAATGGGCCTTGCGGTTTTGGCCTGCCTTGCTTGGAATATTCGGCTGTCTCATGACGTATTTTGCGGGGCGCATCCTTTTTAATCGTCGCGCAGGTATTCTTTCGGCCGTCATTTTAGGGACCACTCCACTTTATTACGGCGCTGCACATTATGCGAATCTCGATCTGGAAGTGGCCGTTTTAATTGGTACTACCCTCTTTTTTTCGCTGCTTGCATTACAAAGTACAACTGACAAAAATAGGCATTTCTTTTTTATCCTCGCTTATCTTTTTTGTGGTCTAGCTGCTTTAACGAAGGGTTTGATTGGTATTGTTTTCCCTATCTTGATTATTGGTCTTTGGATCGTTTTATTAAATCGCTGGAAAATCATTAAGCACATGCGATTAATCAGTGGATTGTTATTATTTTTGGCGATTACTTTTCCTTGGTATTATCTTGTTCAACAAGCCAATCCTGAATTTTTACATTTCTTTTTTGTCACACAACAAGTTTCGCGTTTTTTAACGCATGGCGATTATAATAATAAAACACCCTTTTGGTTTTATGTACCTATTGTCTTAGCAGGCTTTTTTCCTTGGTCGGTTTTTGCTTTCCAAGCACTCATCAAACAAAGCAAGCAAGTTTGGCAAAATCGCCAAGCACACGCCACCGACTTATTTTTATTACTCTGGTTTACTCTGATTTTTATTTTTTTCTCTATCCCAAAATCAAAAACCATTGGGTATATCCTTCCTGTTTTACCTCCGCTGGCACTGATGGTGGGTCATTACTTAGCTACGATGTGGGATACCCGATCTACAAAAGGGTTTAAAATTGGCGTCCTATTTTTTGTAGGATTAAGTATTGCATTGGGAAGCATCGCGTTTATTGCGCCGCATAGCAATTCGTTCAATCTCTCTCCGGCATTAAAACCTTATTTATTTTTTACTGCGGGTCTATTTTTCTTAGCTAGTATCAGCGTCTTACCCTTCATCAACTCGGTCAAATCCATTTTCTTTTGTGTAACTCTGGTTGCCGTTCTGGGTTTACTTACTTTATCAGCTAGCACGAGCATTCTTAATGAAAAATCCATCAAACCGGTTGCCATGGATTTAAAGCCTAAATTATCAGCGAATGATGAAGTCGTGGCTTATTACAAATATTATCAAGACTTACCGATTTATTTAGAACGTCGCATCACTATTGTGGCGGATTGGGCAGCACCCGATATTATTAACAAAGATAATTGGGTACGCGAATTATGGTTTGGTATGCCGTTTCAAAATACTAAAGATTGGTTGATTGATGATCATGCTTTTTGGCGGCGTTGGCAAAGTGACAAACGTTTATTTGTCATTATGCATAAAGATGATTATGCGGAATTTTCTATGAAAGCGAAGAAAAAAGCGCATCAGCTGGGACAGCATAGGGATGTTGTTTGGGTGACGAATCAGGCCTAAGAGCTGGTGGGCTTAGCTAGCGCTTCGCCCACCCTACTCCCAAAACTACAATTAAATGTAGGGCGGACAAAGCGTAGCGTGTCCACCAAACAAATCAATCATCAAACCCCACTTTCGTTGCAATCAAATATTTAGGGCGCTGCTTTACTTCGGTAAAAATACGCGCGACATATTCCCCTAATATTCCAATCGAAAGTAATTGAATGCCTCCTAAAAACATGACTGCAACAATAATACTAGGAAAACCTGGTAAATCTGTGCCGTAAATTAACGTACTGGTGACAATATAAATTGCATAAATTAAGGAAATAAGAGAAACCAGGAAGCCAACAAAACCCCAAACGCGCAGTGGAATATCAGAAAAAGTCGTGATTCCGGTGATAGCTAATTCTGTCAACTTAACAAATCCCCAGGAGCTTTTGCCTCCTGCTCGCTCTTGTACTTCATAAGGCACTGCTATTTTTTTAAAACCGACCCAGGCGTATACCCCTTTCATAAAGCGTATGCGTTCTTGAAAACTATTAATCGCAGCAACCACTTTTTTGTCTAGCAAACGAAAATCGCCCGCGTTATTGGGAATATCAATTTTGGTTATTTTTCCCATCAACAAATAAAAGAGACGGGCAAA
>CAZTDR010000025.1:0-35308 GCA_964612855.1 uncultured Coxiellaceae bacterium | reverse complement strand
TGTCCTGAATACGCTGCCACAATGCCAGACTATCGATGATTATGAAAAATTGCTCCCTTATAAAATTGATAAATCATCATTATTGGTAGCAAGTGTGAATTAAAATGTGATCGCGAGATAGCGGGTGGTTAAATTGGCGGATACCATTATTTATTATGCCTTTTTTAATTAGCTTTCTTAAAACGCTTTGATTGGTATTACGGGCGTTTTTGAGAAGGCAGTTTTTGCAAAAAAAAGGCTTTCCTATCGGTATTCGTTTTATTGCTTTTTCAATTACTTCAAGGTCATTCATAGATATTTAATTCTGATTAAGCAACCCTTGTAGCCGACCCAACTCTTCAATAACAACCTCAAATGCATCCGGCTCACTTAAAAACATATCGGCTTCAATCATTCTTACATAATCCGCTTTTAATTTATTAATTTCGTCATCCTTTGGTATTAGACGAAAGTCGTTTTTTTCACACTTTAGCATAACTAGCATTGAAAAATGCTTTTTTAACCTGAAGGACATCATTTAAAAGCGCTTTATTTTTTAAAGCATCATCTCTTAACCAGCTTTTAGATAATTTTGCCAAATCATACCAATGACGAGATAAACGATCAGGTGCTTCAGTTAAGCGCCCTCTATGACACTCAACATGAATTAATGTCACCTTCTCTCAAAATGTTCGGAGAGGTGAATAAACCATAACTGTTGCGATTGGCAATATCAATCCCCAGATACAAGGTAGGGTTTAACCACTTGTTGTTCGTTTGGCTCAGTTTTATTTGAACCACCGAATTCGATTAGTACATTATTTTTAACATAATCATCTACTTTCGGATTAAATACCGAAGGATAGTAAAAATAAAGCTTTTCACCCTCTAAAAATTTATATTTTAATGGCTCATTAAATTCTGTAAAAAAGGCTTTTTCTAACATGGGAATACCGCATTGATAACATAACTGCTTACTTCATCCTTTATACGCTCTCTTTTAACTTTAAGAGAATTTTTCGTTTCTTTAGATAGCTCTAAATTTGGAAAAAATTCTCGAAAATCAATTGTTACGTCAACGTCCTCCGAAAATCTGTCAATTAACCCAAAACATTTTGATAGTGATGTGCCACCTTTAAATGCCATTTTTTTGGGCAGAGAAAATAATTTTTTTAACACCCAACAAATCCAAATATCTTTTTCCAGATAATAAGGCTTAATTCCCAATACTGGATCAGCATCCACCAAGATTTCATGTTTTTTACTTTGAGAAAGTTTTAAAAATTCATTTGACATATAATCGCATCACTTTTGATATTGTTTAAACGCGCTCGCCATCCAAACAGGCATTTGATTTGTGTGTTTTAGCACATCAGAAAATTGTTTTTCACTCAATTTTTCTTTAATTTTTTTTACCACAGCTTCATTCATATTATGTTTACCTAAATACCATAAAGCAGTAATAACTGTACAGGTAACTGTGCCAGGCTTTACTTGCTTGCGCGGACTAATATGCTTTAATGTAATTATCTGCTTACCTACTTTTATTTTTCTGGATGTACCGCTCGTATAATAAATTGGCCGCATAGGAACTTGTGTGCTCAATTCCAACATACGAACTGCTTCAGCTCCATGGTGAGTAATTATTTCGCCTGTTTGTTTAGAGATAGCTTTAACAACAACCTCCGAGCCTGGCAGCACTTTACCGAAATAAAGGGATTCTTTAGGTCGCACATACAGGCCGCGAGTCGCGCGGAGGATTTCCCCTGCTTTCACTAGGCGTGACAAAATTTGGCGAGCATTGCCATAAGAGGCCGCCGTGCCTATAGATTGCACAGGAATGCCTCGAGGAATCCTATTTAGTTGATTTTTAACTAATTCTATTTCTTTCATATGGTTATCTCATTTATATGTAACAAATTATAATATGTTTTGTTACATTTTTCATATAAAGGTTTTATTCTTACCAGTTACCGAGGATTCCTCGACAACTCATCATTAATTAGTAAAACACTATTCCATATTCTAGATTCTAGAATCTGGAATGATACAACTGTCCATATTTGACGATGGCCACTATGCATCCTCGGTTGAGATTAAAAATTAATATGAGATAGAGCAATGCGACAATTTCGCCTAACCCAAAAATTCGCAACAGACTGCAAAATCAAACAGCTAGTTGAACCTATTATGACTGCACACCCATTAGATGATTGGTTTATTGATCGTCTCATCATTGATCGCAAGAAAATTGCTATGATTACCGACGGTAAATCTACCTTTACGTTTTTTATCCCTTATACTGATGCTGGCGGAGCAAAAAACATAATTGAGTATTTTAAGGGTCAGCTTAAAGACCTATTTTTGCATAATTCATTATCAGTACTCGCTTTAGAACTAGGCAAGCTGTTTGCAGAAGCACCCACTTACACTAAAACTGTCGACAGAAAAATTCTGGGGCACATGAACGATTTCAGACGCTGCACTGAACCTTATCCAGGCGATCCCTATCCAATTGATTGGCAGGATAAAGCGGAACGCATTAACAATATGCCAATCAACGCAGGTTCACGCAATTCGTCATACCCTATCGAGAATTTTAATGAATTATTGGGTATCAATTTACCCAAAAGAAAAACTAGATATTCTTGGTTGAACGAGTAAAAATTCACATCAGGATGGAGGGATTGATTTGGCAGGATAATATCAATCGTTTATAAAAACAGAATATGGCAAATTCAATATGACTACTGAAATGCACCATCAAAAGACAACATGAACGGCTTATTATTTTCTTCTCTCTCCCTACGCGAAGGGTTATTGAAAAACCTCGCCTCATTGGGATACAGCAGCATGACACCTATTCAAGCACAAAGCCTGCCGCTTATGCTAGAAGGTGAAGATGTTATCGGTCAAGCAAAAACAGGCAGCGGTAAAACTGCATTTGGTCTTTCATTATTACATCATCTAGACCTAGAAAAATACGCAGTCAAAGCACTTGTCTTATGCCCAACACGTGAATTAGCCGAACAGCCAAGCATTACGCCAACTGGCTCGCCAAATGCCGAATATTAAAGTACTTAATTTATTCGGCGGCATGCCAATGAACCTACAACTCGACTCACTCAGACACGGCGCACATATTATTGTCGGCACACCAGGACGAGTGAAAAAACATTTAGACAAAGAATCATTATCACTTCATAAATTACGTGTACTAGTGTTAGATGAAGCCGATCGTATGTTGGATATGGGATTTTATGAAGCAATCGATGACATCATTGCATTTTGCCCGGAATAGAGACAAACGTTGTTATTCTTGCCACTTATCCTGCGGAGATTAAAAAACTCGCCAGTAAATTTATGCGTCATCCAAAAAGAATTATTGTAGAAGAAAAACATACTGAACTCGATATCGAGCAAGTGTTTTATGAATTGAACCATCAGTCACACAAATTTCCATTATTAAAAACATTACTACTGCATCATAAACCTCTATCAACGCTTATTTTTTGCAATATGAAAGAACAAACCACACAGTTAACCCATTTACTCAAGAAGGTTTTAGCGCTATCGCACTCAATGGCGACATGGAACAATTTGAACGCGATGCTGCTATCATTCAATTTAAAAATCAAAGCTGTTCGATTTTAGTGGCAACGGATGTTGCCGCACGCGGCCTCGACATTAAAGAACTTCCTGCGGTAATTAATTATGATTTAGCCTTTGAACACGATGTGCATATCCATCGTATCGGCCGCACTGGTCGTGCGGGCGGCAAAGGCTTAGCGATTAGTTTAACTACACCCTCTGACGCTGAGCGCTTGTGCGCCATCGAAGAAGGCTTAAATCATCCAGTTATTTGGGGCAATGCGAGTAAACTAAGCACCAAAAACAGCGAGATTTTATTGCCTGCAATGGCAACGCTATGCTTGTATGGCGGAAAGAAAGATAAAATTCGCCCGGGTGACATCTTAGGCGCACTGACCAAAGATGCTGGGTTAGCCGTAGACAGGATTGGAAAAATTGATATCACACCGCTCTATTCTTATGTCGCAATAAAGCAGAACCAAGCAGATAATGCCTATCGATATTTTATGAATGGAAAATTAAAAGGCCGCAAGATCAATGTAAAAAAATAAAATAAGATTTATACCAACGATTACCAAAAGTTAAAATCTCTTCATCAGTGGGCATAACATCTAAAATCACATCATCAAAATGCCACCGGCACATTACTGACTCATTTATTGATTGCTTAAAACCCTACTTTTCTAACTTTTTAGCAAATTTGTAGTACTCACACCTTGAAACAATATCAACTATACAATCTACGTCCTTAGTTGGTCGAACATCCAGCAATAACGAATCAGTCATAAATAATGCAGTCGAGCATCCACCCAAATATACGGCCTCGTCATTGAGTGGCCCGAGCTTTGTAGCCACGAACTCCAGCATTCTTAGATTCGCCGTGGCCCTTTCGCCCCCGTGATTCACCATACAATTTTTCCTTTAATAATTGTGTTGCTATATTTCTTTCGCGCGCGCGCCCACTTCTGACTGCATCAACTAACACGAGTAATTCATAAAATAATGGATCTGGAAATTCTGCGAGCGATTTAGGCACAGAACTGTAAAGAGGCTCTAAAGCGAGACCTCTCTTGTCGCCATCGCCATAAGGCCATACGGGAATTGGATCATCGCCTAAGATGAGATGTTCTTCTAAAATGGGTGCAGCATAACTCGTTGCAACGCCTCTGGAATAAGCGCCAAGCTGTACTGGAAAAAAATATTTCACCCCTGAGATCAAGCATTCTTCACAGGCTTTTTTATTTGGCATATATACTATTTTTTTTGTTTTATCATTCGAAATGACAGGGCTGAGCAGACCAGAAAGAATTAACCTTTTTATTCCTGCATTTACCTCCGAAGCGCTCATACACAAAAGAGCAGCAAGCCTGTTTTGGGACACCATCTCATAATCATCTTGAGATAAACGGGATGATAATATTTTTAAAAGTATCACTATATCTTGTGGCTTTAGCATGAGCTTGAACCTTAGTTTATTTAGACATTGATATAGCATAGCACGTCTATTTGCTATTCGCGAATCGCGAATTACGAATGATTCAAGAAGGTTTTTTACAAATACCGCGTTAACTTAGTTTATAATTATCAAAAAGTTAATTATCTAATATCACGGGTATCAATCATAATTATTGAATATTGTATGTAAACCCCTCTTTTGCGGGGTAATCATAAGAAAGATAATAAGGATGTGCATTCATTCAGCTACTATTTACAATGGGGTCTGCCAAATCGATGCGTCATAAATTCATTGATTTCATCAAAAGCACTTACTGTTTCTGTTAAAGCCTCACCAACAGAAGCGACTACCGCTGCCACTATTCCACAATTTATCTGCCAATTCTCTAAATCAGTTTCTTTATAATAGCTTTTAAATCCGGCATTAAAGGTGAAAGTAGTAAGGGCGTAATTCGCAATAAATGTTGGCGCACCAATTAATATGGTATCGAGGGCAGCCATTACCGCTTTTTGCCAAGTCTTAAGCTGCTTTTCATCAAGTGCTTTAAGTTCATCATTGGCAGAAAGTGAACTTCTGCCTGTTAAGTAATCATAAAGTTCTTTTGCACTTTTCCGGAATTCACGACCTTGAAATGTGAAATTTTGTAGCGCCATATCAAGAAAAAGAAATCCGGATAAACATCCTGCAGACACAGCAGAAAAATATTCAGAATCTCTCAACATCTGAAAAATAGATAAACTTTGAAGTATACCGTAGCTTACAGCACCCGTCACGGCGGCGGGCAATATGACAGATTTGTCTCTTCCTACAATAGCCGCTGTAGCTACCGACGTGCATTTATTAATTTCTGCTGGGCAGCAATTACATTTAACATTAGTACGTTCATTTAACCAGTTAATTGCTGAAGAGCCCTCAGTCCCAAAACTATAATATGCAGCTACGGTTCCTGAAATGATAGCGGAAGTTAGAACAAGTGGATTGTCTTCTTCTAAGTTAAAAATATCAGCTAGTAATTGCTGCATTTGAAAATAAGCTAAATAAAATTTAGCTACTGGAACAATGGGCAGCGATAGAAAAAGAGTGGGAATGGCTATAGATATATAGGCTTTTTCAATTCTCTTAATGCAATCCTCTGGTACAGTTGATTTATGCCCTAATAGAGCACTTTTTTCTTCTTTCTCTTCATGTTTATTTTCTACAGCATTTTCATTAAGTTCCCTATAAGAATGTGAATCCGTATCTTCTTTTGTCCCTTCTTCTGCTGCTTGTATCGTCTCGTTGACAATTGGATGCTTGACTCCATCTTCGCCAGACTTAGTTTGATTATCTTCTTGATTAATACTTTGCGGTTTTGATTTCCCAAGTTTTTCATTAATCCATACCGACAATCGTGCGGCATTTGCTTGAAGTTCGTTTCCTTCAAGCAACAAATCAGATTGAATACCAGCCATAATCCCAATAATGATTGGTACATACGGAATAATAGCCGCTGGAACAAGTCCGCCTTCAGCAGCAGCAAGCGTTATCTCAGTAGTAGTTTCTACGCATACGGCTGTAGCTAACAATTGTGCTAAAAAATTAAAAAGCTTTTCTTTGGAGGGCATAGAAAAAAAATTAAATCTTCTTCCAAACATATTATTTATCTCTATTAAATTTCGTGGATTAGTTTTAACTGGGGAGAGAGAGTATCATACAATGATTTTGCAATTAAATGGCCAATGTCTCACAAAATGGGTAGAGTATATTTATTGTTTGCGCTTATAATAAAACATGCCAAAATTTTTTTTGTTGATATTTAATATGAATATTCTTTATTAAAAAACACTCTATGAATTTTATTGCGAGTAGCTTACAATGTGTTTACAACCTTGGAAGTAACAATTTTATAATTCATTAGAGTTACCTTGTCATGATAACGGACTATAAGCTGACCCAAAAAATATCTCTGTGTTTTTTATCTTTATTATTTTCTAACGCGTGCCTAGCCGAACTTAAAAATTTGGATTACATTAAGCAAGATTTAATTCAATATCATGATTCCGGAAAATATAAAGCAGATCAACAAAAAGTAATTAATCAAGCTATTCTTTATTTACAAACGCGCCTAAAACAACCACATACTGAAAAGCTAGCTATTGTATTGGATATTGACGAAACCTCATTATCTAATTTTCCCGATATGGTTAAGTTTAGCTTTGGCGGCACATTGCAACAAGATGATGATGCCGAAGGGGCGGGGCATGATCCTGTTATTTTTCCTACACTTGAACTATATCGCTATGCTAAAAAAAATAATGTGGCTGTTTTTTTTGTTACCGGCAGGAAAGAACATTACAGAGAAGGAACTGTACGTAATTTAAAATCCGTCGGCTATCAAAATTGGGATGGCTTAATATTAGAAGCAGAAAATTATAAGAATGCTTCTGCCGCTCCTTATAAAATTGAAGCACGTAAAAAAATAGAAAGCCTCAAATACGACATTGTGTTAAATGTGGGTGACCAGGATAGCGATTTAATTGGAGGATATGCGGACAAAGTATTTAAGATGCCAAATCCTTTTTACATTGTCCCGTAGAACCTTGCTCATTGAAGAATGGCGCGCGTTGGAGATAAAAAAATGTTAAGCACAGCTATCAATCATAACGATGTAGGAATTCTATCAGCATTAAACTACACAAATATCACAACTGACCCGAACGTACGTAATGATTACAAATCTATGTTATGGCGTAGTATTTGCAGTGAATATGACTCAAAACATTTTTTCAAAATGACGCGTAGTTTAAAAATTAATTTTACACAAAATTTCGAAAAATTTTTGATTAAATGGGTGAAAGATGAAGCCATGCATACCGCTGGCTTTAAGAAAATTTATAGTTATACTTACAACGTAACAGAAGATCACATTGATAAACAATTGCAAAAAAGACAGCCTGATTTTTCTGGTATCACTGAATTTTTAACGGATGAATTGAGCATTTGTTTATTGCTTGCTTATGATGAAATTGTAACGGCCCATGTGTATGAACGCAGCATTTTTTCTTATCAACAAATAGAACAAACTATCTTACCTAAGTGGATAAAAAAAGTTAAACAAGATGAAGTTGCGCATTTTCTAGGCATCATCGATGTTATTAATTCTGAAAAAAAGCATGGCCACGACAAAAAAATCATAGAAAATATTTTATTACGAATTCTTGATGTAGACATGAACCAAAAAGAATATGGCGGGACATTTGTTCTTGATCATGCTTGTCCCGAGTTTCCATTAACAAAACAAGATATATTGAATATTTGTATAAAAACCATTTTAAAAAAAATACGCTAAGAGTTTTTTATGAAACAATACGTGCCACTACAAAAGTTATGGTCAGCTGTAGACTTGTTTGAAAAAGTTACATCAGCAGACATTATTCTGGATACCTATCAAAGAAATCAATATCGTGAATTTCTTTTATGTGATTTACGCGCAGAATCTGACTCTTACAATTTATATAATGAGATTAAAGCTCGCTATACTTATTCGGACGAATTTAATCGCTTTTTAGAAGCCTGGTATATCGATGAAATGAATCACGCTGCTGGATTTCGTAAAATAATTCATCTTTTATTTGGCGAAGATGAAAATGTTTTACAATCAACTATGCTCGAGAGAAAAGCCGATTTTTCAAAAATTCGTCATTTTTTCGAAGATGAATTTAAACTTTGCGTATTATTCGCATATGATGAACATGCATCAACACTCACGTATCGAAAAGATACTTTTTATAAGTCATTTGGCCCTCCTGAATTTATAGAGTGGATTACTCGCCTTGCGAGTGACGAGGCTAGACATTTCGGAAATGCGGTGAGATTAATTCATCATAAGTATCGAAACAGACTATCGGAAACACCTAATATAATGCAAGATATTTTGAGTTTTGAGAATTCAGGCGAAAGCTATAAAGCAACTTTTTTATTCGATCATGACGGAGAACATTTTTTATTAGATAGTGATGAACTTAATTATCAATGTGCCAATAAAGTATTAACAACAATCATGAAATCTGAGCGGATAGTATAAAATGACCAACATACAATTAGAAACACCATCAGCCGTGAATGCATTAAATTGGATTATTTCTATATTAAATAAGCATAATATCACGTATCAAATTACGGGTGGCCTTGCAGCAAAGGTTTATGGAGCGACACGGCCACTTGCTGATATCGATATTGATGTATCCAATGCAGCTATTGAAAGCATCTTAAGCGATGTTAAACCATTTATAGTTTATGGGCCCATGCGCTATCAAGATGAGTTATGGGACATATTATTATTAACGCTGGATTACCACGGCCAGTTAATTGATTTCAGTGGTGCGGATGATGGATTAGTATTTAATAGTCAGTTAACAAAGTGGAAAAAATGCGAAGTTAATTTTTCGGCTGCAGTAAAAAAGAAAATTAATAATTTAACTGTCTCTATCATTGATAAAAATGAACTTATCAAATATAAATCTGAATTAAAACGTGAAGTAGACTTATTAGATGTAGAAGCCTTGACCGGTGCAAAATTGGATCAATGATGAAAGTTACGCTAAATGAAGCAAAGGTATTTGTTGGTTATTTCTTATTAAACCTAGCGTATTATAGCTCTCTGCCTTATTTAGCCATTTATCTAAAAGTTTTGTTTAAGCTTGACCCAATCATGATAGCCTTTATCATCGCGGCAGGCCCCATTTCTTCTTGTTGTGCCAGTATTTTTTTAGGAAAACAAATCGACAAGCGCAATAAAAAAAATAGTATATTAGTAAGCTTATTAGCGTCATTCATTATTTACGGGTTATTTAGCGTTACAAAAACCACGTTAGGATTTTTTTTAGCAAATAGCTTAATTGGGCTTTTTCGAGGAATAATTGACACCACCTTTAAGGCTTACTTGGCTACAGAATTTACCAACAAAGTAGATGCATTTGGCTACCGTGCCATTGCAATTAATCTATCTGCGGCCGTTGGGCCTTTGCTAGGTTATTATTTTGCTAATCATGGTGATAAAGCTTTATTTATTTTTTGCGCAGCTTTTCAACTTTGCGCTGGTCTTATTTTATATAAGGTGTTGTTAATTACAGAAAATACTACCTCTGTTTCCTTAGAAAAAAATCAAACCGTGGAAAGTAGTGCGTTTATTTATTTATTAATAACGATTATTTTAGCGGTTGCTTGTTATGCACAAATAGATTCCAGTATTCCCATTATTTTGACGGATAAAATCTCTAATGGCATTAAAATTTATTTTTTCCTTTTAGTAACCAATGCAATTATTGCCATTGTTTTCCAGCCTGTTATTTGTCAGTTTATCAATAAATATGGCTGGGTTACTTCGATGCAGCTAGGGTTGGGTTTATTCCTTATCTCATTTTTAATTCCCTTATTCACTTTAAGAACGGCATCCTTAACTGCAATGATAATACTATTTACATGGGCAGAATTGCTGCTTTTTCAGGCCGGCTATTTAGCAATCGATCAGCTCTCTCCCTCTCATGCCAAAGGGCATTATTATGGATGGGCAAACCTTGATACCATTGGGACTTTTATTGGACCTATGATTGGATGCGCCCTTTATCAATTTATGGGCATGAAAGTTATGTTTTTAGCGCTATGCGGCATGATTATTTTGCCCGCCATTTTTTTTCTGAGATTCGCTGCTAAAGATTTTTTAACAGAAAAAGAGCACCATGCAAGTAGACCCGCCGAATTACGGCAGTGAACCCATCCAAGACAATCAACTCGTAATATTATTGAATTTTCCCGAAGTAGCACTTTGGCAACTAAAGCTATCTGGCGGCAGATTACAAGATGTATTAATTAAATTAATAAAATATTTTGAAAATAAGAATAGCAAAGAAAAAGAATAGAAGTGTCATGGGACGCGGGTTCAAATGAGCTTCAAGTACAGATTTTTTGGGGCACCTATGGGAGCATTTTTTCATAAATTTTTAGCTTTTCACCGATAAAAACCGCAAAAAACACCAAAACTAAATTCCGCCGCCATCACGCCCTTTCAGATATTCAAAATGCATATTTCCGCCCAGTATTTGCCGGTGGCACTTGTCTGGTGAAAGCACATCGAATCGTCGATCGCATGTCAGAGGATATCGATTTCAAAATTCAAATTAAAAATAATCAGAATCTTAGCCGATCTCGATTAATTAAAGAATTAAAAGAATTTCGCAAACAAATTAAATCATCACCTGGAATCACATGGCTTGAAACTATTGAAAATGTTGCGCGCAATGAAGGAAAGTATCAGCGTGTCATTTTAAAATACCCGCACACTTATCCAATCAGCTCCGCATTAAAATCCAATCTTTTACACTTTATTTACCGTATTCCAATATAAACTAGTATACTGCATGACTGACGACCAGCAACACCATGGCTCCGAATGGCCTACAGTAACCTCATTTTTAAATCCAGGAAACGACATGAGTATTAGCATACCCAAAATTGTCTACCACTATTGTTCGATTGAAGCATTCTTTAACATCATTAAGAGTAAACAACTCTATCTATCAAATACTACCAGCATGAATGATTATTTAGAGAATAAATGTATAAAAAATAGCATCGAAAAATTTATTTCAAAAAAATATCACATGCTTAATTGGCTTTTTTTACGTCGCGTCCAAAAACTTTTTTCTCAATACCTGGAAGGTGGTTTCATAACTTGCTTTTCGCAACATAAAGACATGCTTAGCCAATGGCGAGGTTATGCCGCTGATGGAGCCGGCATCGCAATTGGCATTAATTCAAATATCTTGAAGCCTATAAAATGCGATATGGAAAATTACAATTTAACCTTTGGCAAGATAATTTATTGTGAAAATGAACAAGAAAAAATCATTAACGATCTCTTTCATCGATATCAAAACTTAATTATTTTTGAAGAAAAAAATTCTGTAAAAAAAGAAAAAAATTCCGAATGGCCAAAAATTATTAGACCGGCTGAAAAAGTAAAAATAAAACAAATATTACAAGGCAATCTAAACTATAATAATAAAGAAAATATCCATATAAACCGATGCGTATCAGAACTTTTGATATTATCATTTTTTTTTAAAACCAGCGCTTTTATTGAAGAATCAGAGTATCGTCTGTGCTTTTTCCCTAACTTCACTTTCTTAGAAAATTCTGAAAAATTAATCCATCCATTATCAATAAGCTCTCTAAATTTTAGATTATCCAATAATATGATTTTCCCCTATCACACATTAGATTTTTCTAATGCAGCTAATTTTTTCAATGAAATTGTTTTGGGACCTAAATGTAAAACTCCAGAAAAAACGATCAGGAACTTTTTAAAATGCCATGATATGGGCCATATTAAAATTAAAAAATCAACGGCGTCATATCAATAAACAGGAAAATACAACAGGCAGGTTAAATACAATTTTTTACCTTACGATGCAATTCATGCTACATTTAGCAAACACTTTTTATGCTCCAAGGACAGAATTATGCTTGATCAAGCAGCGAGCTGACGAGCTCGCGATAGCCGGCACGACCAACGGGAGTGTTGACGTTAAGTCAGCGAGGAAGTAATTGAGCGAGCACGAAGTGCGAAGTTCAATTGCTGAAGCGGGACGGTCGCGGCATCAAAAAATTGTGTCGCGTTCTTCGGATGTCGTTTGATCAACAATGCGACATTTAGGAGTATGAAAACCCAGTCTGACTAACATTGCAAAATATTCTATAACTGAATGCCCTCTAAGATAATAAATTTTTTGTTGATTAGATTTATTCGATTTATTAAAAACATCCTCTCTCCCAACGATTGGCGCAAATAGTTTGGACGATTTTAATAGAGAATTTTCCCGCTTAATCTCAAAATCATTAGGACGTAATCGTAGAATTGAGTCATCATCAACTTTACTTTCTTCGTCTTCATGCAATTTTCTACCAGCACTTGACACAATTATACTATTACTCGTAATTTGTATAATTATAGTGCATATTTTGCTATATACTGGTAAATTTATGTTAAAAGAATAAATAGTCCCCAATGATAGATTGGAGACTATAGTCATAAACAAAACACAGAAGCATTCGCTATTTGCGAACAATGAAGGTAAATGAAGGGTCAGGACGGTCTCATAGTACGTTTAGTGTCTTTTTCTGGGAACACCATGGAACTCTGTGGTATCTCCCCACCTCCAAAAATAGTTAATCCAGGCCACTCAGCATAGGCGGAAACTTTTCGAGATTTTATCTGCATGGGTGTTGGCTCCCTTCCAACAACTAACCCCGGCCAGTCAAAACGCGATACAGGAGGAGCTGAAGCCTTCTGCTGAAATAGATAAGATATAGCTTGATTGGAGGTTTCCAGCTGAGCTTCCAAGTCAACATCCATCAGCTCACCTTCTTTCAAGCTGACTGGCGGAGCTGAAGTCATATTTTTTGAAAGTGGTTTTCTGTTAAAAATTGTATAAAAGCAAGCAGCTTGAAATGTTGTGCTTTTGCCTTCTTCACCAGGTTCATCCGAAAAATAATAAGCTCGTTTACCGTCGCTATGAAGAGCTTCTTTAAACGACTCAAAAGTCGGGCAGCCTCTACCATTACTACCATTATAAAGTTGTCCATCTATATAAAATACCTCTTCGCTTGACGCACAAAACGCTAATACATGGCCTGAGGAACCGTTTACTAAATAAATAACACCAGAGATGATAGTATTTTCCTCACGCGCTCGTCTCATTAAAACGTCGTTCAATAAATCAGGCGAATCAACCCTACTTTGTGGAACAGATGATGACTTAGGATCAATAAGGATGGTTTCTGCTCCAGATTCAGCATCTATGAGTGATTTAGTTCCTGGAGGCAAGAATGCATGTAACCCCTCTATGCCTGGTGTCCTAACAGAATCACAACTTAATTTCCCTATTTGCTTTTGCTCTGTTTGATCTTCCATTTTGATAGAGATAGAGCCTTCCTCCGCATATGACATGGTTGTAGGCGCAGAATTTGAAGTATTAACAACCTTTAGCTCAGGCTCTTTCCCAGCTAAGATGGCCTCTAACGCACGCAAAGCGTATAAAGTTAAATGACCGCAGTTTGTTTGCGCATTATTACCTTTTCTACCAACCTTTACGCTTTCACTCACTTTATTTTTAAGGACTGTAAAATCAGGACGCGAAGAACTCATTGGATCACCTCGTTTTTTGTATTAAATTTTTAGTATTAGTATTCTGGATAATATTATAGGTAGCTTCACTACTAGACAAGCAATGAAATTAGGTAAATTCCGATTACATGCGTAACTTCCCTTACCTTACAACTGGTTTTTAAAAGTTATACTCAAGCGCATATTTACTCGGAATCCGTATGACAAACACTTATTGGATTGGTATTTCGGGATGGGTATGACGATTGGTGCGATAAATTTTATCCGTCTGCTTTGCCAAAAGTAGCGTGGCTTAAATATTATGCTGACCAATTTTCTTCTTTGCAGGGACAAAATTTTTTTGCAAAGCCCAGGGCATGGCACACCATACCCCTACACCTTTATCTTCGAACGTAGGGGCACGGCGTGCCGTGCCCTTGCGATATTGCTAGAATTTTCTTCTCTAATTTAGCGTAAAAAATGATACCTTAAGAAGACAGCTAATACCTCAACCAGGAGAAAAGAAATGGAATTTAAACTTACATTCAAACTATGCTTATTTTCAGTCATGCTATTTTTTGTTACCCAAACTTATGCAGCACAAAAAACAGCTATTCTTTGTGATAAAACGTATGCATTATGCACTTCTGCACCATGTATCCCTGACCCCAAAGATCCAAGTACAGCAATTTGCGAATGTGTTGTGCAAAAAGGAAAAAATGCGGGATTTTCTACTTGCGAACAACGCAAACCGCTGGCAGACAAATACAAAGCAACCCATATCTTATCCACTTTTTCTTATGCACAATTTGCAACAAAAAAATCTTTATCTTGTCCTAAAGGTACGCCATGGAGCAATTGCGTAGATATGCCTTGCACTATTGACCCTCAAAATCAAAATCGGGCAATTTGTAATTGTAAGATTGATAACACCCACGCCTTTTTTACCTTTGGTGGCAACTGCAAAACAGCTTCTTGCAGCACGGGATTTTGGTCAGCAGCAGTCTCAGGAGAAATTACTAATAGCTTGCGAGATGCATTCAATAAAACAGGAGATTTCATCGCATCGAGTGCTTGCCCGCTTGCTAAACAATAGAGAGAAAATGCGATTCTCAATTAACTATTTTAAGAAACAGTCACACGCTTTATTATTACCCTCAGCACAAATTCTCTCCGCAAAAAAAAGGGGCAATACTCTTGCCCCCTTCTCTATTCAAAAACCCATCACAAAGACAAAATAGCTGATGGTTTTTCGGCTGCCGTATTATCTGCTTCTGGTATATTTGCACAACACGCACCAAATAATTTCCAAGAAACCCGATCGTGCTTTTGTTTCGGCTGATTTTCACTTGGGTTCTCTTTTGGAGTCAAATCAAATGTAACGGATTTTTTTGGCTTTCCTCGCGAATTATATCGATCAATAAGATCAGTATCTGACATTTCTACCGCAGCTGAATGAATAGTTTTCCAAACCTCTAAAATTTCATCAGGCGCCATCTGCTCTATTTGATGTGTCTCTATTAACTGAAGCATCTTATTTTTTGCGGTCTCATAACTTTCCAGGTCTTTGTGTTTTGCATAGAAAAACATGGCGGTGCTTACCCCTAAAGGCTTTTCTGTAACCAAATTTAGGTACGCCAATTTAAGCTCAGACAATCGTCTTGTTTGAGACAGATTAGTTAAATCCTTAGCTGACCTACTTTGAGCCATTTTTATCTCCTCGCAGCTATTATATTATATGTTTATTTTTAAGATAAAATTGGATTAATTGTATCATAATTAAACCCAATCAAACAAACGCGCCCAGTAGATTTTTATAGTATGATTGTAAATTCACTAAACTCATCAAGGAAGATGCCATGAAAAAATTCGCTGCCTTATCGATCGCATTATTATCCGTCTCATCTATCAGTTTTGCTGCACCCTTATCTCCCCTGAATAAATCAGCCGCTACTAACGAATTATCTGATAAAACCATCACCACCATTGCTGCCGCAACACTCGACGGTAAAATTATTTCTGATAGCTTTACTGGGTATTTTGGTAAAGATGGAAAAATGAATGGCAAATTCGCAAATAAACCTGCCGATGGCCCTCAAACAGATCAAGGCACCTGGAAAGTGAAGACAGATGGAAAAGTCTGTGTTACCTGGGATCATTGGATGGAAGGCAAAGAAAAATGCGTTAACTTCTACAAGTTAAGCAATGCATTGCTTATTGTAAATATGAGCAATGGTTTTGAAAGCCTCGTATTGAATGATGATATAAAAAGCGGAAATCACATGTAAGGTTTTTTGCTTTAAAAACCAAAAGGAGCAGCTCTACCCTTTTGGTTTTATTTGGCTCAAAAGTCTGCATTAGTATAATCTAGAATAGCTTGGTGGATTACGGCAAAAAACGCCTAATCCACCCTACTTTTTTATTAATGCTCTCTAACATCTTAACATTGGAGAGAGATATGGCCTATAACGATTTTCGTGAATTCTTAGATGCATTACAAAAGCAAGGCGAATTATTAAAAGTGGATCGCGCTGTTGCTTTGCAATTTGACGTGGGCAAGGCATTACAAAAAAGTGCGGCTATTAATGGCCCTGCCATCCTGTTCAACAATAATGGCACTGCGTTTCCCTTAGTCGGTGGTGTGTATAATACACGTTCTAAAGCATTATTGGCCTTTCAAGCCACTGAAAAAACCCTTTTTCAAACCATTATTAACAACTTGGCAAACCCAGTTAAACCAATCATGGCGACAAATGCACCCACACACGAAAATATACTATCGGCGGATGAGATTGATTTGTCTGCTTTACCCATTCCAACTTATAGCCCATCCGATGGGGGCCCCTACATTACTTCCGGGATCGTCGTGAGCGCTGATCCTGAAACACATATTCATGATTTAGGCAATTATCGTTTTGAATATATCGATAAAACCACGCTTTCTTTTCTCGCACAGCCCAATCATCGTTTTGGCAAACACATTGCCAAAGCACGCAAAATGGGTTTGAAAAAATTTCATGCGGCCCTGGTCATTGGCGTGGATCCTATTCTTGAATTCACTTGTCAATTTCAAGAATCCGATACGACAAATGATTATGAAGTGGCAGGCGCGTTACGACAGGCACCTGTTGAATTAACAAAATGTCAAGCCATTGATCTATTAGTACCCGCTGCAGCCGAATTTGTACTAGAACTCGAAATTGATTTAACACAAACTGTTTTTGAAGGACCGCTAGGTGAATATACGGGTTTTTACACCCCTGGATCGCCTAAACCTATTGCAAAAGTAGTGACGATTACACATCGAAATAATGCTTATTTTCAAGCATTATTGACAGGCGTACCACCGACAGAAAACCACATCCTCAAGCAAATTCCTTTTGAAACATCATTTTTTGCGACGATGAGCAAAACCTTCCCCACCTTAAAGCAAGTCGCCATTCCACCTTCAGGCGGTGTTTCATTTTATATTGTGATGGCAATGGAACCTCGATTTGCAGGTGAAGCACAACAAGCCATACTGGCTGCTATGGCAAGCAATGTCAGACCCAAAATGGTTGTGGTAGTCAATCCTGATATCGATGTGCAAAATCCAGATCAAGTCCAATGGGCGATGTCGTTCCGTATGCAGCCGCAGCAAGATATCACCATCATCAACGATGTACCGGCGGGCCCGTTAGATCCCTCTATTCCAGATAATATTCCTCTCACACAACGTCTTGGATCTGCTATCGGAATAGATGCGACCTATCCTTTTAACGCGGTGATTGGTGCCATGCCACCTGAGGGAGATGATAAAACAGATAACAAACTTTATTTTAAAATTGCTGATATTCCTGGCTGGCAAGAATATCCATTCCCGGAACTGGATAAACTGCATTTGAAGTAGAACTAGTCGGAGCACACTGCAGTCAATTCTGTTAAACTATTTTTTCATATTAACCAAGGATAGGTGCTATATGTCAGAAATTACTCATGATGTAACTATTCATGCCAACTGCGCTACCGTCTATCAAGCTCTAACGACAGCTCAGGGATTACGAGCATGGTTTACCTCACAAGTCCAAGGCTCAGGAAAAGTGGGAACCCATTGGCAGCTGGAATTTATCGATCAACCCTCTTTTAACTGGCACATATTAGCTGCAGAAAACGCACGCCGTGTCGCTTGGAAATGTCTGGAAGGTCCAGGCAATGCACCTGGTACCGAAGTAGAATTCTCACTCAAATCCGAATCCGACAATCAAACCCTCCTCCGCATTCGTCATCACGGCTGGACCAAAGGAGATCCTAAATTTGAGCGCTGTGTTGAGATTTGGCGCATCTTAATGAACCATTTACAACAATATTGTGAAAATGGCGTTACTGAACCAGCCTATCAATAAAGGGAAATAAACATGTCACAACAAAGCCTACAAGAATTTGTTAATGCTCTAGAAAAAGCCGACATGCTGGTGCGCGTTAAAGAAGAAAAGCGCGTCGATGAATTGCCTAAAATTATGGAAAAATATCCGCTTAAAGCGGTTCTCGTCGAAAAAATCAAAGATTGTGAATTTCAATTTTTAGCAAATGCCTATTCTAATCATGAACAATACGCGTGGGCCATGAAATGCGATAAAAATCAAACAGGCTTTAAAATTGCTGAAGCGGCCAATCGACGGATCAAACCCATCATCGTCGATAAAGCCCCCTGTAAGGAGGTCATCTTAAAAGGCGATGACGTGGATTTAACCAAGTTACCGCTTTTTTTACATCATGATCGTGATGGGCACTCTTATACTGATGATAATTTATTGATAAGCAAAAATCCCGAAACCGGTGTGTATGACTGGGGAATATACCGCAGCATGTTTCGCACCAAAAATAGCAAAACATTTGATATGACCTGCACTTCCCATCGTCAACGCATCCATGCACAAATTGCTGCAAAGCAGGGGAAAAATTTGGAAATGGCGATTGTCATTGGAGGTCCTATTGTGGATAAGCTGGCTGCATTACAAGGCGCCAGTGATGACGTAGATGATTTCGAAGTGCTAGGCAGTTTTTATGGTCAAGCAGCCAAATTAATAAAATGCGAAACCATTGATGTATTAGTGCCTGCCAATGCTGAAATTGTACTGGAATGTGAATTACTTTCTACCGAAGGCTGGGTACATGACGAAGGTCCTTTTGGCGAATTTACTGGCATGTATGGTGGTGGATTAAAACATAATATACGTTGCAATGTGAAAGCGATGACCTATCGCAAAGGGGGTATTTATCAATATGCGACGATTGGCTGCTCTCACCCTTGGTACACCGATAATATGGTGCAATTACCAGCAATTGAGGCAGATTTATTTAATTGTTTGCAGCGTGCGGGCATTGATGTACTGGAAGTACGCTCACCTGCTGCCGGTTTATCGAATATGGCTTATGCAAAAATACGCACGGGTGGTGCAGGCGATGCCAAGCAAGCATTAGGTATCATGTTGACGGGATCTAAACAAGGATTACCCAAACTCGCTTGGGTTTTTGATGAGGATGTCGACATTTGGAATGACAAAGAAATTCAATGGGCCATGGCATTTCGCTTCATGCCGCACCGCGATACCATTATTATTCCAGACTGCAATACCATGACGGTTGATCCTAAAATCTCCACCTTTGATCCGCCCGGCACCGCATCGAAAATCGGTTTTGACTGCACGATACCATTAGGTCCCGGTTATAACCGTAATGATTTTGATCGTAGCGCGGCGGTTGATCTTGGCGAACCACCCAGCAATGTGAAAATTTTAACGGAAGATGAACTCACATCGAAGCTAACGGACTTTATTAAAGCCGCGCCGCGATCCTGGAAAGAAATTCTCACCGAATATCATGGTCAACCCTATCCTGTTATCTATCGTGCCTTTGGTAATCTTCGCCATTTGTTAGGTCGCGTTAATGATGCGCCCTGGTTTCGCTATACGTTTTCTACGACGAATTTTGCTGATGAAGCGCCTGATTCATTAACACCAAATTTCGATCCCCGTCATGCTAAATAAGAGCGTATATGACCGACAATAATGTAACTTTATATGTCTATTATAAAATAGCTGCCAACGATCGAAGCTCTAATTTGTTGGCAGTAAAAAATTTGGAGCGCGCGATTAAATCACACTATCCCGATTTAAAAATACATCACCAAAAACGACCGTATCTCGATGCAGAAAATAAAGAAACTTGGATGGAAACGTACAGCCACCTTCCCGCTATATCGTTTGAAAATTTTACCGCTATTTTATCTCAATTAGCTGAAAAAAATGGTCTGCCTAATGAAAGAAAATATGAATTATTTATTACTTTATAGATAAAATTGCGAGGCACTATGCAAACAGCATTCAAACCCATGATTATCGGGATAACCGGCGCATCCGGCTCGATTTATGGCATCCGATTATTAGAAAAATTACGCTTGTTAAAAATAGAAACTCACTTGGTCATGTCAGATTCATCGAAAATGACGTTACGTGCTGAAACGGACATCAAAATTGAGCAAGTAACCCAGCTAGCCACTTACGTCCATCATTACAAAAATATTGGCGCCATTATCTCATCCGGCTCATTTATTACAGCCGGCATGATCATTGCACCCTGCTCGATGCACACCTTAAGTGAAATTGCGGCGGGGATTTCTTCCAATTTGTTATCCCGCGCAGCCGATGTCGTACTTAAAGAAAGACGGCGTTTAGTTTTATTAACCCGAGAAACACCCCTGCATTCTGGCCATATTCGCGCCATGGCCCACGCCTCTGAAAATGGTGCCATCATTATGCCACCTGTCCCAGCATTTTATGCGAAACCTAAAACACTGGATGACATAATCGACCATACTGTGATGCGCTGCCTGGATTTATTTGATATTCATACGAATGAGCAAAAGCGATGGGAGGGATTTGCTCAACCTACTGCACCTGACACGATAGATGAAATAACGCGCGCGTAAGGCACAGCGCCATTTCAATTCGCCGCGCCGCGCAGAAATGATAGAAAAAAGTGCTTTATTTTGTTAAAGTCTCGCCATTCTGAATAGGATCTGTGGACGAATCATAAACAGACACTACTAATCTCTCCCAAGCTTATGCTTGCATTTAACAACGAAAGGTCTATGCCCGACTACATTAAACCATACGAAATAAAGCCCGCCCATCAAGATTTAATAGATAAGGCGACTCAACATATTTCAGATATTTTGTCACTCTCGTTTATGCATACAACGGAAAAATCTGCTTTAGTCGTTTATGATCAGCAATCCCCGCTGGCCAAAGCACTGCTCGAAGCATACCGTCGCTGCTTGCCAAATGCGACTTTCATCGATTTTGATTCCACATCTCAAGACGATATTCTTGCTCTTTTCGACACGCTAAAACCCGCTGATTTGGTGGTTTTTATTCAGTCTACTAGTTTTCGATTGGGGCCGTTTCGTATCCGCATCGAACTTTTTGAAAAGTCATTGAAAGTGATTGAGCATCCTCATCTGGGACGCATGATTGATGGACAATTACTTTATTATGTTGATTCATTGGCCTACGATTCGGCTTATTATCGGGGAACAGGCACTGCGCTCAAAAAATTAATCGACACGGCCGGGAGTGCGGTAGTGGATAGTGATGGCGAGCTTCTCACGTTTAACTGTCCGCTTGAACCAGCCAAACTGAATGTGGGGGATTACACGGGTATGAAAAATATCGGCGGACAATTTCCCATCGGTGAAGTTTTCACGGAAGCGCAAGATTTAGAAGCCGTTAACGGCCGCGTTCGCATTTTTATTTTTGGCGACACCACCTTTCAAATTAATCAACCTCAACACCCCATCACCCTGGTTATCAGCAAAGGACGCGTCACGGATGTTCTTAATTCAACCCCTGAGTTTGACACGGTATTGGCAAACATTCGAGCGGACGAGGGTGAAGTTTGGTTGCGGGAACTCGGATTTGGTATGAATCGTGCGTTTAGTCAAGAACGCCTAGTTTGTGATATCGGCACATATGAGCGCATGTGCGGGATTCATTTATCGTTAGGCGCGAAACATGGGGCTTATAAAAAGCCGCAAATCAAACGAAATGATGCTTGGCATCATGTCGATGTGTTTGCCGTGACAAAATTGGTTTATCTAGATGAAACGATCGTTTACAAAGACGGAGCATGGCAAGTTTAATATGACTATTGAAAACACACAATCCAATGCCAAGACAAAAAACCTCGCATTTTCTTCACTGCCCTTGCGTGACATGCTATTGAAAAATCTGGACTCCTTAGGATACCAAAACATGACGCCCATTCAGGCACAAAGTCTGCCGCTCATGTTAGCCGGTGAAGATGTTATTGGCCAGGCCAAAACGGGTAGCGGCAAAACAGCCGCATTTGGTTTATCGTTATTGCATCATCTCGACGTAGAAAAATATGCGGTACAAGCATTAGTGTTATGCCCCACACGAGAATTAGCAGAACAAGTCAGCCAAGCCTTACGTCAACTAGCTCGCCAAATGCCCAATATTAAAGTGCTGAATCTATCCGGTGGCATGCCCATGAATCTCCAACTTGATTCACTGAGACACGGTGCGCATATTATTGTAGGAACACCAGGACGAGTGAAAAAGCATTTAGACAAAGAATCCTTATCCTTAAATAAATTACGAGCACTTGTTTTAGATGAAGCGGATCGCATGTTAGATATGGGTTTTTATGATGCCATTGATGACATCATTGCGTTTTGTCCTAAGCCAAGACAAACGTTACTTTTTTCTGCCACTTATCCTGCGGAGATTAAAAAGCTAGCCAGTCAGTTTATGCGCCAACCCAAACGAATTATTGTTGAAGAAAAACAGACTGAATTAGCTATAGAGCAAGTATTTTATGAATTGAACCATTCATCTCATAAATTTCCATTATTAAAAACAGTATTGCTGCATCACAAACCTCTTTCTACACTGATCTTTTGCAATACGAAAGAACAAACCATCCAGTTAACCCATCTGCTAAAAAAAGAAGGTTTTAGTGCGATGGCACTCAATGGCGATATGGAACAATTTGAGCGCGATATTGCTATCATCCAATTTAAAAATCAAAGCTGTTCGATTTTAGTGGCAACCGATGTCGCGGCACGCGGTCTTGATATTAAAGAACTTCCTGCCGTAATTAATTACGATTTAGCATTTGAACACGATGTGCATATTCATCGCATCGGCCGCACCGGACGCGCAGGCAGTAAAGGGTTAGCGATTAGCTTAACGACACCTGCCGATGCCGAGCGCTTGTGCATTATTGAAGAAAAGTTAAAACATCCCCTCAGTTGGGGTAATGCGAATGAATTAAATACCAAAAATAGTAAAATTTTATTGCCTGAAATGGCGACGCTTTGTTTATACGGAGGGAAAAAAGATAAAATTCGCCCGGGCGATATATTAGGTGCATTAATTAAAGAAGCAGGACTAACCCTTGAGGCGATAGGAAAAATTGATATTACTCCACTCTATTCCTATGTAGCAATAAAGCAGAATCAACTTGATAAAGCGTATCAATATTTTTTAAATGGAAAATTAAAAGGCCGCAGGGTTAATGTAAAAAAAGTGAAATAAAAAACCCCACCTTGCATGAAAAAAATTTTGCGCAAATGTAGGGGTGGATTAAACGCGTTTTTTGCGTCGCAACCCTACATTTTTGCAAAGAAAATTTTCATGTCTCAAAATAAATTTAACGGTTAGAATAGCGCCTGTTGGCAATGAGTCTATGGACATAAAAAATCAAAACGGAGTCTTGAATGAAATTACGTATCCCCTTTCTCACTTTTTTATTTGCTTCCACCCTTCCGGTTCTTACAAGTCATGCCACTCCTAGCAGTTGGCAATGCCGGTTTAAAGGTTAATTTTTAAAAAACAAGAGGCTAAGTATTATCTTAACGTCTGCTTATCGCCCGACGCTAAATTATACACCAAGATAACACTTGACCCAGTTTCCCTAACCTTCGTATTATCAAGCCTCATTATTTTTTTGAGCCCATGTCATAAATTAAATTACGAGTAGCAGCGATTGTAAATAAGCTAATTTTCTCCCTTAGTTTTTAAACTTGCGCTGTAACATTAAAATTATGCAAACAAAACTTCCATTTTTTACATTACTCTTATTAATTTCATTTGCTTCTGTAAATGCAGTGCTATTTACTCCAGCATTACCGAACATTGCCCATTTTTTTGGGATAGGTGTAGATACCGCGCAACACACTATCAGCTGGTTTTTAGTAGGTTATTCACTAGGACAGCTAGTGTATGGCCCCATTGCAAATCGATTCGGCAGAAAACCAGCACTCTATGCCGGTATTAGCCTACAAATTGTGAGCAGCTTGTTATGTGCGTCGGCGGGCCTGATTCATCACTATTGGTTACTATTAATAGCACGATTTCTATTGGCATTAGGATCAGGTGTGGGATTAAAAATGACATTCACTCTGGTTAACGAATGTTACGAACCTAAAATTGCCAGCCAAAAAACATCTTACTTAATCTTAGCCTTTGCCATCACGCCCGCCTTAGGTGTCGCACTCGGCGGCGTTTTAAATACCTACTATGGATGGATAAGTTGTTTTTATGCCAGTGCCATTTATGGATTAGCACTACTCTTTTTAGTTATGCGCTTACCGGAAACGCAAAAAAACTTAGATTTACAAGCACTTAAAATAAAAAATTTGTTACACGACTATAATAGCCAATTTAAAAATCCACAACTACTAACAGGCGGATTATTGATGGGTGGCTCAACCTGTTTTGTCTATGTTTTTGCTGCAGCCGCCCCTTTTATTGCTATCACTATTTTTGGTTTAACCAGCTCTCAATATGGTCTAGCCAATCTACTTCCGCCGTCGGGATTAATACTGGGCTCACTCGTTGGGGCACGACTTTCGAAAAAATATTCGCTCACATCACTTCTTCGAGCAGGAATTCTCCTAGCCACTCTAGGAACCATCCTCATGTTCACAGCGATGTACCTACAATTGCCAACCGTGTTTTCGCTATTTCTGCCGATGACACTTATTTATTTTGGCTTGTGTTTTATTCTAGCGAATGCTTCTACGCTTGCCATGAGTCACGTTCACGATAAAGCGCATGGTTCTGCTGTAATGAATTTTATCAACATGGGGTTAGCGACATTAGTCGTATTATGCATCGGCTTATTTCCAATGAAACCTCTGTTATTGCCCACCGTTTATATTATTTTGTGTATAAGCATGATGGGGGTATTTAAACTCGCTAATAAATGAGATGCCTTATTAGGCTGTGGTCAATGGGTTGGTATGATATTTTGGAAGCTATCAAGAATACGATATGAATACAAAGATTATGATCACCGGCGCTCCATCATCGGGTAAAAGCACCACCATGACTGAACTTGCTCGTGTATTTGGGAGCCAGATTGTCACGGTTCCCGAAAGTGCATTGGTTTTATTGTCAGGTGGCTTTCCTGCTCCTGCACATAACGACATGGATCAAATTAGGGCTTTTCAGAAAGCGATTCTCCAAGTTCAAGTGAGCATTGAAGAAGTAATAAGCAAACAATACCCCACTACGAATACGATGATTTTCGATCGTGGGGCGTTGGATGGAGCAGGTTTTTGGCCAATGGGCCCCGAAGCATTTTTAGCCGAGTTTGATATTGATGTAGAAAAGGAATTTGCTCATTATCAATTTGTTTTATTCTTTGAACTTCCTCCTCGCACAGCATTCGGCGGCACGAGCTCATTCCGTTTTCATGATTATGAACAAAGTCTCGAAAGTGAGAAGCAACTTAAAAAAATATGGGGTCGCCATCCCCACTTTATTGAAATCAAAGCCACTGAGATTTTTGACAATAAAATTAAAGCAGCAACGACCGTCGTTAAGACTATCCTTAGCAGCCACTTAATTTGAAAAGAGCGACCAAGGTATAGGGGCATGGCGTGCCATGCCCGGTGGCCTCGCTAAAAATTTTGTCCCTTACAATTTCGTTGATTTATCATGTTGTAGAATAAGTCAGACTATTGCATCATGCTGATCGATGGGATGAAGTCCCACGATACAATAATTTACCGCTACAGGATAGCTTATGAAAAATTGGCTTAAAAAACATCTTCCCTCTGCCAACTCACTCCAAAATTCGTCCGAATTAAAACGATTGAAATCTTTTTTTAAAGCCTCGTGTTTCTGGTCACGCGATCATCAAGCTATCGCGCGGGGTGTCGCGGCTGGATTAGCCGGTTCCGTTATTCCTGGTTTCCAGATTTTTTATGCGGCTATTTTAGTCATATTACTACGCGGAAATTTACCCATTGCATTACTCTTCACTTTAGTAACCAACCCATTGACAGTGGTTCCAATCACTTATTTGGTTTATTTTATTGGATCACTCCTCGTTGGCAATGGCGACGCGGATTTTGTTATTAAAGATTTCCAGTGGGATTTTTCGAGCTTTCACGCATTCTGGTCTAATGCGAGCGCTTGGCTATTGCAATTTGGGAAAGCGTTTATGGTAGGCCTTCCGATTGTATCGCTTTGTTTTGGATTGATGGGTTACTTCGGAACCCTTTTAATTTGGAAAATATCGAAAGTAATATTTCACAAAAAGAAAAAATAATCTTGGCTCTTATTCAATACCATCCGTATTTGTGAGAAACGCATGAACAAACAAGAACCCTCTTTTAAATCTGTTTTTGGCTCAACTTGGGAAAAACTACCTCCTGTGTTCCAAAAGCGATATAGCAATCGGCCTTACAGTCATGACGTGACGACGGTAGAAGGAAAAATGGATATTCATTTTTCCAAAATCATGGCGTGTTTTGTGCCATTCTTTAAATTATTTCACGTACTGGTACCCTACCAAGGAAATAATATCCCGGTAAAAGTGAATTTTCGCAGTGAAATTAATTCCTCGGCGGTTTGTCTTGATCGTGAATTTTATTTTCCTGGCAAGAAAGCGTATGAATTTAATTCACGCATGCAGCCCATCCAATTAAACGAAGTGGTTGAGCGTATGTTTTTAGGCATCGGCTGGAAAACACACTACTTTTATGATGGCAAAAAAATTGTCATGCAACATAAAAGATACGTGTGGAATATATTTGGTTTAATGATTCCTTTGCCTCTTGAAATCTTGCTTGGCAAAGGGCATGCAGAAGAAGAAATCATTGATGAACAGACTTACAGAGTGACAATGAGTCTGTCTCATCCGTTGTTTGGCAAAATGTACAGTTACACGGGCAATTTTACTTTTAAAGAGCTACCCGCATGAAATCAGTTCTTATTTTAGGTGGCTATGGAAATTTTGGTTCACGCATTGCTACCGCGTTGGCAAAAAATGCTATTCCTCTCATTATTGCCGGTCGCGAACGACAAAAAGCAGAAATATTACGCGATAAATTAAAAGCAGAAACTTGCGTGACAATTGCGGTATTTGATGCCAATCACGAATTGGACAAACAACTTAGCCTATTAAAACCCACCGTCGTCATTAATACGATTGGCCCCTTTCAAACTGCTGATTACTCCATCGCAAAAACCTGTGCAGAACATCATATTCATTATATCGACCTTGCGGATGCGCGTGATTTTGTGACGGGTATCACGTGCTTAGATACGTTAGCGAAAGAAAAAAATGTCCTCATTGTGAGCGGCGCCAGCACCGTCCCAGGATTATCTTCCGCCGTGCTAAATCATTACAAAACTAATTTTGCAACGATAGACTCACTTATTTACGGCATTAGCCCTGGACAAAAAGCCCCGCGAGGATTGGCAACGACGGAATCTATTTTAACTTATTTAGGCAAACCTTTAAGACCTTGGCACAACCATCAAACTTGTTTTGGATGGCAGGATATTTATCGTCAAAACTATCCTGAGCTAGGCAAGCGCTGGATGGCAAATTGTGATATTCCAGATTTAGATTTATTCCCTCATTTATATGGAATAAAAAATATTCGCTTTTCTGCTGGCATGGAAAGTAGCTTATTACATCTAGGCATGTGGATAATATCTTATTTAGTACGCATGGGTCTTCCGCTTAATTTACCTAAACACGCAAAATGGCTTTTATCATTGAGTCATATTTTTGATCCATTAGGTACAACGAGTGGCGGCATGCATATGATGATGAAAGGGACGAATCTGCAAGGAAAATCGTTAGAAATTAACTGGTTTTTAATCGCAAAAGATAACGACGGCCCGCAAATTCCGTGCGTACCCGCTATTATTTTAAGTAAAAAAATCATTGAAGGCACGTTACCTATCAATGGAGCAATGCCTTGTGTGGGCATGATAACCTTAAGTGAATATATGAAAGAATTAGAAGGGTTTTCAATTAGACAACATATCTTAAATTTTTAAACAAAAGAACCGCGCACCGTTTAAAAAAAAAGCTGATACAAAACACGAGGGGCTTATGCAAATCAATTTTTCCTTTTCTACTATAGTCCTTCAGATAATTATTTTTAATTTTAACACGCCATCTTACCGCCATCTCAAGGTGTTTTTCAATCACAAAAACTTGAAATAGCCCTGCTATTCCTGCGTTTTTGTTCAATCAAAACACCTTGATTTGACAGTAATCTGTCATGTTAAAATCCAAAATAATTATCTGAAGAACTATATGACGGCAGGTTTAGTGGCAGTACTGGTCGGCGTGACCAGCTCCATCGCCTTAATTTTTCAGGCCGCAGCCGGGGCTACCCCTGAACAATATGCAAGCAAACACATCCAAGTAAAGTGCGGTGCGCCATTGAGCCTTGGTTAAAACCCTAAGTTGACGCAGCCAGGCTATTTTTATAGCATCTCCTTATTAATTTAACTATAGATAAATCACATGACTATTAACCCCTTAAATGACCCCATTGCAACTCAATTAATTAACAAAGAAAAAAAGCTTTTATTACATTCATGCTGCGCGCCTTGCTCAGGCGAAGTGATGGAAAACTTATTAAAAGCAGGCGTAGAATACACCATTTTTTTCTATAACCCGAATATTCATCCTTTAAAAGAATATGAACTGAGGAAAGATGAGAATATTCGTTTTGCAGAAAAACATAACGTGCCTTTCGTGGACGGCGATTATGACCGTGATGAATGGTTTCGACGTGCCAAAGGCATGGAGCAAGAACCGGAACGCGGGATTCGTTGTACCATGTGTTTCGATATGCGTTTTGAACGCACAGCACTCTATGCTTACGAGCATGGCTTCCAAATTTTTAGTAGTTCTTTGGGCATCTCCCGCTGGAAGAACATGGAGCAAATTAATACGTCGGGCCTTAAAGCAGCATCGCATTACCCTGACATGGCTTATTGGACTTACAATTGGCGTAAGGACGGTGGCTCACAGCGCATGATTGAAATTTCTAAACGGGAAGAATTTTACCAACAAGAATATTGTGGCTGCGCTTTCTCTTTACGCGACACCAACAAATGGCGTCAACAAAATGATCGCGAACGAATTAAAATTGGGGTGAAATATTACAGTAAAGTAGAAGAAAAATAGAGGGTGACTGTGGGGTGTGGTGTAAAAATCACATCACTCCACCCTACTTTTAGTTACGGCTGATAAGGATATTGGCATGACACTCAAACGTTACCAACAAAAAAGAAGTTTTAATAAAACACCGGAACCCAAAGGCAAGCTAGCAAAAAAGTCAAAAAATCTATTTGTCATTCAAAAACACGCTGCCACTCATCTTCATTATGATTTCCGCTTGGAATTAAATGGCGTCTTATTAAGTTGGGCTGTACCCAAAGGCCCTAGCTTAAATCCTTCTGTCAAACGATTAGCCATGCATGTGGAAGATCATCCGGTGGAATATGGATCCTTTGAAGGCATTATTCCTAAAAATCAATATGGCGGTGGAACGGTCATGATTTGGGACAAAGGTGAATGGCACTGTGACGATACAAATCCCAAGGCAGCTTATAAAAAAGGGGATTTAACCTTTACCTTAAAAGCAAAAAAGCTTAAAGGTAAATGGAAGTTAATACGGATGCATCATGATGATAAAACTTGGTTACTGATTAAAATTAAAGATCAATATGCAAATGCACTTAAAAACGTCGATATTACTCTTGAAAAACCCAATAGTGTAATAAGCAATCAATCTATTGACGAAATTGCAAATCATTATAAACACGTCTGGGATTCAAAAAATGACAAAAAAAAATCTGCGGAAAGAATTTCGCCTAATATAAAAATTAATCTTCCTCTTAAAAAATTTCCTAAAATTATCTATCCTCAGCTCGCAACCCTGGTTGATCAACCACCGAAGGGGGAAAATTGGTTGCATGAAATAAAATTTGATGGTTATCGCTTGCTCGCTTTTAAACAAGACAATAAAACGCGCCTTTATACGCGCAATCATAATGACTGGACGCATAAATTCCCATCCATAGAAAAAGCGGTCAATAAATTGCCGATAAAAAACGTCATCTTAGATGGAGAAGTCGTTATACTAGATGAAAATCAACATTCTGATTTTCAATTGCTGCAAAACGCACTCACAGAAAATAGCGGCACTTTTTATTATTATGTGTTTGATATTTTATATTATGAAAATTTCAATCTAATGAGCCTCCCTTTGCTAGAAAGAAAAACTATTTTAAAAGAACTTCTTTCGGCATTTAACAACGACACCCTTCGTTATAGTGATCATGTGTTGGGATTTGGCGACCAAGTATTTAAAAAAGCAGCTAAACTTGGACTGGAAGGCATTGTATCCAAAAAAATCCAAAGCCCTTATTCACAAACAAGAGACCCAAATTGGTTAAAAATAAAAGGTATTAAACGACAAGAATTTGTCATTGGTGGATTTAATCCATCCGTTCGTAGAAAATATTTTCGCTCCCTCATGCTCGGTGTTTTTAATAAAAAAGATGAGTTATGTTATTGTGGAAATGTCGGCACTGGCTTTACAGAAGAATCATTAAAAACCATTCATGCTCTTTTATCAAAAAATCTCACAGGAAAAATGCCTTTCCGTACGCGTCCCCCTGCCAGTAAAAATGCTACCTGGGTCAAACCGACGCTCGTGGCAGAGATAGAATTTACGGAATGGACAGATTCTGGCACCTTAAGACATCCGAGCTTTAAAGGCATCCGAACGGATAAGTCTGCAAAAATGGTTACCCAAGAAATTGAAACACCTATTAAAAATGTTGTGCGAACTCATGAGACAGCCATGAATCATTCACTTCATTTAACGCATCCGGAGAAGATACTGTACGCGGAAGGAAATATTACCAAATTAGACATCGCTCATTATTATGAAGCAATACAAGAATGGATTTTACCTTATGTCAGCAATCGTCCTTTAACTTTAGTACGATGTCCCAATGATTATCAGCATTGTTTTTATCAAAAACATATTGCTCAAAAAGTCCCTGCTGGAATTAATAAAATAGCGATTAAAGACAAAGAAGGCAAAAGAGAATATTTATATATTAATGATTATGAAGGCTTGCTGGCATTACCTCAATTAGGCGTATTGGAATTACATCCTTGGGGCAGTCACATTAAAAATATTGAGCATCCTGATATGATTATTTTTGATTTAGATCCCGCACCAAACGTTACATGGAAAAGAGTAGTGAAAGCGGCACTGGAAATTAAAACTATATTAGATGATTTAAAATTGCAAAGCTTTGTCAAAACAACAGGAGGTAAAGGTTTGCATGTGGTTACGCCTATCAAGCCTGAATATAGCTGGGATGACATTAGCCAATTTACACATACCCTGGTGACTTATCTCGTCGCGAACAATAGCAAAGAATATATCAGTAAAATGTCTAAAGCAGTAAGGCCCAATAAGATTTTTATTGATTATCTTCGTAATAAGCGGGGAGCCACAGCAGTGGCTCCTTACTCTACTCGCGCTAAAAAATATGCACCCGTTGCCACGCCTATTGCATGGGACGAATTAACAAATGATAGGCGTGACACGTTTTTTACCATCAAAACCATTATCCCTCGTCTTGATCAACTGAAACATGATCCTTGGAAAAATTTTTTAAAAGTGGAGCAATCACTTAACTTAGACAGGCTTAAAAAATGAAATGGATCGCTGTGCATTCTACCTCTATTTCTGCTGTCTGTTTTGAGAATAGCACGCTCTATATTAGCTTTATTGAGGGTGCTACGCATGATCCAAAATCGGTTTTTTATGGCTTATTATCAGCCCGTTCCAAGGGGACGTATTTTTTGCGATTTATTCGCGGAAAGTATTCATTTAAAAAATTGAGTAAAATTAAATGATTAAAAATTAGAACTAAAAATAAGCTTAATTGCAAAGAAAATAGTAATTAATAGGGGTTAAAATAGGCATAGAAGATATAAAAAATCATCGAGGATTCTAAAACGCAAAGCAGATGCGTTTTAAAGTCCGGACGGACACATTGGTGAGCTGTTACACAACCAAACCCAAAAAATAGAGGAGCGCCTCTCATGCCAAGATCCAACTGGAAAGGTATCATCTCTTTTGGTTTAGTGGCCATTCCCATTATTCTTTACCCTTCTCGCAACAAAGAAGCAGATATTTCTTTTCATCAAATTGATCGACGAAATAATGCCAGAATCAAATATAAGCGCATCAATACGGTCACAGGTAAAGAAGTGCCTTGGGATGAAATCACACGGGGTTATGAATACGATAAAGAAATCACCATTCCCGTACCCGATGATGTTTTAAAAAAAGTCGCCGGAGAAAATGCACGCACTATTAATATTGAAAGTTTCATTGAACAAAAAGAATTTAATTTTTTTACCATTAATAACACATATTTTTTAACACCAGATGAAAAAGGCAAAGGTGAAAAGGGTTATGTCATTTTACGTGAAGCATTAAAAGAAAGTCATAAAATTGGTATTGCGAAAGTCATTATTTCGACGAAAGAATATATAGCTGCCGTCATGCCATATAAAGATGCATTATTATTATGTACCCTAAGTTATGACACGGAAATGCGTGAGTTTTCAGAATTTGATTTACCCAATAAAAAGCTCGATCATTATAAAATTAGCAAAAAAGAAATGACTATTGCCCATCAACTGATTGACTCCATGACAGCAAAATGGAAACCCGAAGATTATGTGGATGAATATCAAGCGGCAATACATAAATGGGTAGAAGAAGAAGTCAATAACAAAACCCACTCAGTTTCAACCAAGAAAAAAACCCAAGCACCTAGCAACGTGGTTGATTTTGTGGATTTACTTAAGAAAAGTCTTTCGAGTAGTCAATCAAAAAAAAGTAAGACGTCCACTCGAAAAGCAAACAAGCCCATTCATTTTAAGCATAAAGCTAAATCGCACCGTGCATCACAGGGAACTCGGCATTAAAAAATTAACACGCATCTCGCTGCTGCCTTTTCTCTCAAAAAATGGTAGAGAAAAAAGTAGAAGGATTAAAATTTCAAATACTTTTCGTCTTTTTCTTCCTCTAATCTAATACCTTATGATATAAAGAAGCCATTATAAATAAGCTAATGAGGAATACACATGGCTGTAACCCGATCTTTTTATGACCTATGACGAAGCTCACATCTTGAGATTATAATTCTGTCAACTTACTGGAGATCAACTATGAATGGATTCCTCTTTAATATAAAAAGCGCTACATTCTTATTTATCGCACTCTTGCCTTCACTGGTTTTTTCCGCCGAAAGTCTTAAATTGGGCTGCATGATGTGTCATCAAGGCCAACATGCTCATTTGATGCGTACCGTTAAAAAAAATGATCAACGAACTTATGTCCGTAACAAAAATTCTTAATCGCTTTGAACACTCCACTCTCACGGGAAAGTGTTCCAACATGGCGATTCTGTTAGGCTTATTTTTTTTTCTTATCAAAACTTCATTCGCTTTTTCTGATTCACAAACAAGCTTACAAAAGCACGTTGAATTTTTATGCTCTGGTTCGCTTGAGGGACGGATGACGGGTTCTGTTGGCGAGAAACGAGCAGCTCGCTATATAGCAGACCAATTTCATCAATTAGGACTCTTACCGTCAGGAGAGAACGGTACCTTCTTTCAAGACTTCCCTTTTAAACAGCAACAGCATGGGCGTAATGTACTGGCAAAATTAATAATTGATCCTCATGCCACAGATACTATTATCGTCAGTGCGCATCTGGATCATTTGGGACGGGGTTATCCGGGTGCCGATGATAATGCATCAGGCGTGGCAAGCTTATTAGAAATTGCAGCAAAATTACGCGCCTTACAAAAAAAAGGATTGTTGCATGGCAATAAGAATATTTTATTTGCCGCTTGGTCGGGTGAAGAATTAGGTATTTTGGGCTCGTCTTATTTCGTGAAAAATTTTATGAAAACCTCCTCACCCCATTCCCGCATAGCGATGGCCATTAATTTAGATATGATTGGTCACTTGCAAAAAAAACTGATTCTACAAGGTACCGGATCGAGTTTGGTTTGGCAGAGATTACTGAATAAAATGAAAGCGCATCATTCTCTCGCTTTTATTACGCAAAAGGATCCTTACTTACCCACTGATTCAACCGCATTTTATTTGCGTGGCATCCCGACGCTGAATTTTTTCACGGGTGCGCATGCCTACTATCATTCGTCAAAAGATACCCCCGACACGCTCAATTATGCGGGCATGCAAACTATTTCTAATTTCTTAGCTGATTTTCTTTTGGCACTTGAAACTAGCTCGGAACCGATTACTTATCATGCCATGACCAAACCTAAAGAGGCCGCGGATGAACAAAAGCTTAGGATTTATTTAGGCACCATACCGGATTATTCTCAATCAAACAAATCCGGTGTTGCGCTTTCGGGTGTGATAAAAGACTCTCCGGCGGAGCGTGCCGGGATTCAACAAAACGATATTGTGTTGGCGTTAGAGGGAAAAAAAATTCGGGACATTTATGAGTATACAGCGGTTTTAAACGCATTGGCTGTGAAAAAACCGACACAGATGGTGGTGCTACGGCATCGGACTCAGAAAATTTTAACGGTTGTTCCAATTTATCGATAAAAGATAATCGCTTGTTGGGAATAGCGAACAAAGCGCAGCGTGCACTACTCTGCAAATTCTTATGGCTTTAAAAACGTAGGGTGGATTAGGCGCTTTTTGCCGTAATCCACCAAACAACGCTGCA
>CAZTDR010000024.1:0-35426 GCA_964612855.1 uncultured Coxiellaceae bacterium | reverse complement strand
GGACACGCGGGTCCGCCCCTACAAGAGCCGTGATTCATAAAGAATAAAAATTTTTATCGTGTACGGAGGCTTTTTTTATGTTTGGCTGCCATATTAATTGAGGGAAATACCCGATGGAGATAATAGAATGGGCGATTGATGAGCTCAATAAAAAAGGGTATCAAGTTCGTTCGTCATCTCAAGGCATTATTCAAAATACACCGTGGTCAACAGTTTATCGCATCGAAACCAATCAAGGTTTTATTTTTTTAAAAATCGTTCCCCCCGCTTTGTCATTAGAACCCAAGATAATTAAAATTTTACAAGAAAGGTTTCAAGCACCCGTTCCTCATCTGGTAGCGTCGAACGAAGCGGCGCATTGTTTTTTAATGAAAGATGCGGGGATACAACTGCACGCTTATTTTAAAGAGGAAGACTTTGATGCAGATTTGTTAATTAAGTTGCTAAAAAAATATGGCACATTTCAAATGCAGTCTGCCGAGGCAGTCAATTTATTTATTGAAATGGGCGTGCCGGATTGGCGATTAGAAAAGTTACCCAGGCTTTATCATGAGCTCATAGCGCAAAAAGATCTTTTGCTAAATGATGGGTTAAATGAACATGAATATAAACTGTTAAAAAAGTTAGAACCTCAGTTAGTTTATATTTGTGCTAATTTATCAAGTTATAATATCAATGAAACATTTGGCCATGGTGATTTTCACGATAAAAATATTTTAATTGATACCAATGGACGTAAAATAACTTGGATTGATTTAGGCGAAGTTGTTATAACACATCCTTTTTTTTCATTGCTCAATTGTCTTTATAGAGCAAAAGAAAATTTTTCATTATCGTCCGAGCAATATGAGCAGATGAAAATAGAATCCTTAGAGCCTTGGCTTGCGTTAGAAACGCAAAATAATCTAATCAGCGCGCTAGCGCTCATTCAACAATGTTGGTCTATTCATGCTGTGCTCGGTGAGCTTCGGCTTATCCGTAGCGTCAATCAGCAAGATGGTCACGATTTAAGTCGTCAAGGTCGATTAGCAGAAAAACTGCGGGCTTGGATTGGGGCAGCGAAAGAAGTTGCTTGAGGATATACTCGCCGCACTTGATATCACGGGTTTTAAAACATCATCTTGCGGCGATCTTGCCATTCAATTCCAACAAAAAATGCTCGAAATAGCGAGCTATTCCTCCGCTTTTCATTGGAATTGAATGACAATATCTTGCAATCTGATATTTTAAAACCCGTGATATCAAGTGCGGCGAGTATATGTTCACACATTCAAATCAAAATGAAGGTGATTTTTCTGTACACTTTTTAGTTGATGACCTCCTTTTAAAGGAAGCTAATGCAATAGCCTCGGAAGAAAAAAATCCTCTGAATTCAAATAGCATGGTTTTAGAAGAGATTGACGCTTGTATACATAATGCAGGGCAAGGCCAAATTGGGTAAAGTGGAAAGAAACGCAATCCATTACTTACCGTAATCGATTGCATCAACTTGCGACAAAAAAGAAAACGCATGAGAGAGTTCTTAAAAGCCTGAATCAGCTTGTCAGGCTTTTAAAACCCGGTATGGACTTTTATAAAAGGCTGGAAGCAGAGCCATAACAAGCTATTTGATCGCAAGGTAAGTCCGCGTAGATTCCATTGGCGCGTCCTCATGGTTGGAGGGGGGTGCTGCGTGCCCCTCTTTTATAACAAGCACGTCTTCGCCACATATTTGATTTTCTAGTTGACCAAGACTTTCTATTTGCATTTGGTGCAATTTCTCCATGGCTTCCTCCACATAGAGAGATACCCTGCCTGGCTCAAAGCTAACGAATCCATCACCATTCGCATCACATAAAGAGTCTAGCTTTTCTGAAGCAGAATAGAATGATGAGCCATCTTTAAGCTGACAGTTTTCAGCTAATTCAGTAATTTTACCTTCATTTATTGCTACTTCATAAATGCCGGCACAGTGAATTTTAGCAAATTCAGGAGAAAGTTTTTTCTGGAGCCTTGCCATAATTTTGGTAGCGTAAAAATTTCGCTGGTCTGTTGACAACTTGAGAAAATTTTCATTATATATTTTTCGCGCCGCATAGAGGAGCTGTTCATTTTGATGGTAGTAAGCTATCGATACAGGTCCTTCTGGAGATAAGCGCTGCTTAAATTCAGAATAGAGAGAGTAAGCATCCATTTTGTTAGCCTGGATTGCGTCGATCATTTTTTGGAAAAAAGCCATATTTTCTTTAAGCAATTCTTCAGATTTTTTTTGCTCTTCTTCAGAGGAAATTTTCCATTGCTCAAATGCTTCAGTGTCACCCTCAGGCACGAGCATACTAAAACAAGGTAAAATTGTTTTTATCATGCCCAGCAATCTTCCGTTTTGAGCCATAACAAAGGGAGTTTCAGCTTTGAATTCAACGCCAACTTTTTTGCTCGTAACAGAGGTGATGCCGATCGCTTGCGGATCGACGAGCAAAAGTTCCGGATTGTTAGTTAAAATAAACTGGGCAGCCTTCTTATTGTCATCCACAATGGCTTGCAAGAGATTCCGCATGGCTTCTGGATTAACTTCAGAGCGAGGCGCTGCATTTGCATGGACTCTAAAAAATCGCATGCTTAAATCGACGTTATAAACTGGAGCGTTCGTATCCACCGTAAGATTTCTTCTTTGCACGTCTCACCCTCGTTTGAATAATTATTTCATTTATAAAAGGAAGTATACTTTTTTTTTGAGGTTAAAAAAACCTTAAATTGGAAAAAATAATGGCGGGTAGTTTGGAATAATAACAGACGAGATAATAGTAGGTAAATGATAGGCTTTACCTCCTATAAAGAAACGTTTTTATTAATCGGACATGAAATAAAGCCGACTAGTAAAAAATAAAAGAAGTTTATGATTATATGCTCGTCGCACTTGATATCACGGGTTTTTATTCATCAGCTTTGCAACGAAGCACTCTACTTTTCAAGTTGCGCTTTCATTTGGAAGAAAAACATCGAAATATATCATATTAAATTTGCGGTATGACGCCTTGAGTGCTTAGAAAAATGAAGGCATAATCATTGGCCATACATAAAATGTATGAGGTATAAAGGAGTTTTTTTACAGCATGGAGAGATCAATTTTTAATGCAATAGCCCATTTTATCAAGCGCGGGAAGAAGAATGTTGGAGACAATCCATTTGAGGAATTTTTTCAAAACCTTAAGGTTGGAGCTATTTTTTCTTTCAACGATGGTTACTCAAAATCAAGGATCTATTAATTTGTAAAAAATAAAAATAACTTATCTATTCTGGTAATGTGCGAAAAAAAGGTATTAAATCATGGTCAATTGCTGAAATTATATTTGAAAATGATCTTTTTATTCATACCAATTCGGACTCATTTTTTGGTAAAACAGGCGCTGATAAAACACTTTTTATAATGCAAGGACTGAAATGGACAGGTAGCAATAAAATCGACGATTTTTTTTTGAGAATATTCAGCCGTCAATTTTAGGACAAACTTTCACAATATTTTTTTAGCGGCTCGAACCGGATTATTTCTATTTTATTGGTTAGATGGCTTTCCCATCGTTCCTGAGAGACTTTGTCAGAATTCAAAATGTAAATTTTAACTTTGCATTTACCTTTGATTAATTTATAGCGTAGTGGCAACAATAACGTTCTAATGTTGACATCATATTCAGGCAAGCTGCAGCCAATGATGTGTACCTCATTAGCTAGCATTATGGCTTGTTGGGCCTGTGCCCATATTTCAAGCATGGTCTGATTTTCATAAGTTTTAAGAAAGTCAGGCAATATTAAGTGCTTATCATCATATATATTTGAGGCGTAATTCTTATCTTCCCAGTAGTGTGGAATCAGCTTTTGTAAGCTAGAAGTATCTAATACGGTGCTTGATACCGTACTCGTGCCTGACGCCGTACCTTTTGTATGAGAGTGCGGAGAAAATCGCGATTCTTCTCCGCAGATAACGCTAAATTGCCTGTGTAATTTTCTAAGTAAAATCTCAATCAGATGAAAGCAGTCCTCGGGGACATTGATTTATGAATGATTCCTGGAGGGAAAACATTAACCTGAGACATGCTAGAAAAAGGGTTTGACATAAATAGAGTGGCATTACTATTAATGGAGCTGCGGGGTGTGCCAATATTACTTGACGTGCTCACAGTACTCGATGTGCTCCCAGCGCCAGGCATGCTTGCTGTGCTAGAGTTGCTTATGGCGCTGTCGCTTTTTTCTCTAGTGGTGCTGTTGGGTTTTTGTTCCTGGTCAGAAGCAAGCCTATTTTTTAATGTCCATTGGATTGACAATGTTGTGAGTTGTAATGCTCTTTTTGAAGCGGGATATATTTTTTTGCGCAGCACTTGCCATATTAAGTCTTCCTCTTTCGTGGCAAAAGACGTGCGTAATAATAGAGGATGGAACTTAGTGAGTAGAGAGGTTAATGCTTGCTCTGCTTCATGAGCATATTTTGTGTCGAGTGATTTATTTAGCTCCATTAATTCGCTTTCGAATTGATTCAATAACTTTTTCCCACGATGCGAATTATGTTTAAATCGAGAAATTGAAAAAAGACTTTTCGCTGCATATTTTTTTTCAATCGGGTCTTTCTGATCTCGATAAACTTGGATATCGCTTAATGTTTGATTAATTGTTTCGCTAACTGCAGCTAAGCGTTTGTTGGCTTGTAATTTAGCGTGTTCAGTTCGAATATGTAAAAAGCGAGGAAAAGGATCGTCTGCTAAAATAGATTGTATGTTTATGTCAAACAACTGTTTAAACATAGAGGGTGTGGGCGAAGCGTAGTTTGCTTCAATCAGCATACGGCTTTCAGCATCGAGATTTAACTGGGTTGGTAATTCAGGGTTCAGGCAATATTTATCAGCAAATGTTCGCATTTCTTTTTGGGCTTGCTCCATTCGCGCCTGTCTTTGGGCATCTGATTTGGCGGGGGTTTGGTAGAAATGGTTACAAATTTTAACAAGGTCTAAGCCTGCGTCGAGAGGTTCAACGTTGCATTCTTTGTTTTCCAAATAATCATGGAGTTCTTGCCCAATTTTTTCCGTGGAAGAAAAAAGGATAGGAATAATCCTTTCTTTTTCTTCTTTTATTTCGGGATTTTCTTTATAGGAAAGGGTGAAATTTTGAAGTTGTGTAAATAATTCATCTATTTCTTCTCGGAATTTTTGAATTTTTTCAATAGATTGTGCTTTAAGAGAGTCTCTTGGATTCATTGTGTAACCGTCCTCAATTTGCGCGTAAAAATAAGAATAAACAGGGTCTATTGCCCTTTTGGTCGATAATTATACTATATAAAATGAATTATTCATGTTTTGAGCTAATTATTTGATTGTTTTTTTCCATTAAGAAACGGCACGATAATAAATTTTCAGTTAAGTGATTGTTTTATTTAATAAGACGAAGCCAAACGGCCATCAATTATTACTGCCAAAAGCAAAATCATTGATTTGTTTAGTTCAGATGAAAAATGTGTAAGCGTCTAGACAATTCCATCTTTTTAACCAATGAAATTTTTTTCATACTGTGCTCTTTCAATAACGGAGCACAATATGGATCACACGCAAAAACAATCAAATCGCCGTGCACAATGGCAGTCACTTGTTGAGAAACGTGAAGATCCTAATAGCTGATTTGCGGTTATAACCGCTTGAGGCACAGAGCTCATCCAAAATCTGTTTCTTGACCTTGCGATTCCTTTTAAATAACGCGATTTCAATGCCTTAGTATATGTTTTCATCGTCATTTGCCCGATAAATTACCGCCACCCTTCGGTAACAGGTAATTTGGCTCAATTCGGGACCAATTCGCCCTATGCTGATTTAATGCTCTCTTAAGATGAGCCCAGTAAACTACCCTCATTCAAAACGCATATAACGAGGCGTAAGCTCTATGTCACAAAGCCGAGAACAGAAAGCAGCTAAATTTATTGAAGCTATTGAAAAAATTCATCAACTTCCAAATGAAAAAGAGCGACAAGACGCTTTGCAAGAAAAACGTGCAGAGATACTAGAAGACATTTTTCCAACCAGTCCTATCACGCCTGAAGATAACTTTTGTCAAATGAAAGACCTTCGAATAACAAAAGAAGGATTTATTCAGCCCAATCACGTTTTGTTAGATTGTATAGCGAAGAAAAAATCTCCTAACGGCCTACACATTTTAACTGTAAAACACATTTTCCAATCAGATACCTTACAAAAAATTCAGAAGGCCATACAAGACCTCAATCAAGAAAACTTGATCCAGTATGCGAGAAATAACCAGCTGCAAAATGAATTAGCCATGCTAGCAAAAGAAATAGCTGTTTATGAACAACAAAATGCTGAGTTAGCCAAGGAAATCGCTCAACTCACTTCCAAACCTCTAAAGCAATCCGTGCTTGAAGAAAGTAAATCATCTGTTCCAAGTAGCGGAACGCCACAAGAAGAAAAGGTTGCGCGAGAAACCCCATCGCCAGGCACCGCTTTCTCTGTTGAAGATTTTTTTGCGTTTGAAGAAAAAGAAGAAAAAGTTGATTTTCATATTAGTGACCAAGGTGAAATTTATCAAGGACCTGATCTTCCTAAAAAAGATTCTAAAAATCCTATTATTGTCACATCTTATAAATCATCTGATTTAAATAAAATTCATTATGGATATAAAACACTCCAAACAGAAACCTTGTTTTTGCAACAAAAAGAAAAAGGGCTGCAACAAGAAATCGCGCCGCTCAAAGCGGCGCAGGATGCGGTGCAAAAAGCAAATAAAACTTTATTAGACGAAGTTCAATTATTGCGTGAAGCAAAACAAAAAAGAAAAATTGCGGCTAGAAAAAAGAAAGAAACAAAACAGAAAGAGAACAAAGAAAATCGAAAAAAGCTTGCGATTTCGGCTGCGGCAGCAGCAGCTCAACAAGTTTTAGATTACCTTTCGCTTATTGAAGAAATGAAAAAAAACACGCCACAAGCTAACGAGGAAAAAAGAGTTCCAGCCCAAATGACATACTCATATTGTCGCCCTATATTAAAAGCACAACAAACTGAATCAGCAATGGAACAATTTGTGTCTGCTATTCGATCTGGTGATTTAGCGCAAATAAGAAGAGATAACTTAGCGGATATAACCGATACGGATCAATGCTATCGAATTCTTGATGCTCTCACTGATCGATACGATCACCAACATATTTTAAATTTGCTGATTGATGAGCTAGGACATTCTCCGCAAAAATTATTATTTGGTATGATTCAGAATTTTAATCATTTTTGTAGCATATCTTTCTCAAAACTTGGTTACTCGAACAAGCTACTTTCTAATCTCCTCGAGCATCCCAAAATGCAAGCCTATCTTGACTCACGTTATGAATATTTTTTCTATAATACAGCCACAGTGACACCTCATCAATTTGCAAAGCTTTGCAAGTGTGAAGTTGCGGCGACAAAAGTACGGGAAGCACAAACAAAAAATTGCTTGCAAAAACCATCAAGTGGCGTACAGGAAGGATTGAATTTATTTGCTACTCTCGAACAGAAAAGCCCAGCGTCTGGCTTTGATTTTGGCGCAGAACATGCAAGTTCTGCTAAAATTGCAAAGAATAGCTAATTCAGGATAAGTGTCAGGGGAAATACATCCCTCTTGTAAGTTAATTAAATCTTTATAAACTGCGGAAGCAGTTTTCGGTAGTCATCCTCAGATGCGCATTCACGAATACGATGCAGCATCGTGCAAAAATATTTATAAGGTTCAACGTGATTGGCTTTGCAAGTTTCAATAAGCGAATAAAGGATAGCGCCTGCTTTCGCACCACTCGGGCTCCCGGCAAATAACCAGTTTTTCCGCCCTAAAGCAAAAGGCCTAATAGCATTTTTGATGAGGTTATTATCTATTTCAATGCGGCCGTCTTTTAGATAATTTGTCAGCAACGCCCAATTTGAAAGTGTGTAGCGAATCGCTCCGCTAATTTTACTTTGCTCCGGCACTTTAGTGAGGTGTGTATCAAGCCAGGTTTTAAGCGCGGTTAAAATAGGTTGTGACTTTTCATATCGCAGCTTAAATCTGTTTTCAGGAGAGTCATTATTTTTTCGCGCTGTATTTTCAATTTTATAAAGTGCACGAAAGTATTTCATGGCTTCATTTGCTAACCCATTGGATTTCGCTGCTTTAATCACATCAGCAAATTTTCTACGCGCATGCGCCATGCAGCCAACGCGAACAATATCGCTATTTTTATCGGCAAATTGGTAGCCTGAATAAGCATCTGATTGCAGATAGCCTTTATATCCTCGCAGAAATTCTGCCGCATGGTGGCCGCCACGCGTCGGTTGATATTCATAAACAATTGAAACTTTTTCACCTCCACCTCTATAACACCACATATAAGATTTTGTCGTATTATCTCGACCGACCTCATCTAGCACTTGCACTGTGGGTTCATCTGCCTGCGCATAGTCATAGGCAATAATATTTTTTTGCAATAAAGCAACCAGCGGTTCACACAATTCTGCTGTTTTTAATATCCATCCGCATAAGCTGCTGCGCGGCATATCAATTTCCAAGCGGTTCCAAATGCCCTCTTGTCGATACAACGGTAAATGATCGCAATATTTTGCCACAATGGTATAGGCAACCAGTTCAGGGGTTGCGATGCTTTTGGGGAGAAATAACAAAGGCATTGGCGCAATTTTAACGTTTTCCTGACAAGGCTTGCAGGCGTATTTCGACCGCACATGCTGTACAACAGATAATTGAGCAGGAATATATTTTAATTGTTCGGTGATCTCTTCACCTATTTTGACGAGATGGGCACCGCAACCGCATATTTTTTCTTCTTCACAAATATCGTGCTCCACTCTCTCTCTCTCTCTCTCTCTCTCTCTCTCTCTCTCTCGACAAATCTTTAGGGAGCATGCGGCGCACAGGATGTTTTTTTCGGCTGTAGCTTTTAACCTCAATTTCATCCGTCAACTGGTCTTTTAACTCGTCTGACAATTCGATGCCAGCCTCATCAAGCAAGTCTGCTTGTAAGATGTTTTTTTCTGAAGAGGAAGAATACAGGTAGCTTTTATTTAATCGAAGCTCTTCCAATAGGCGAGCATATTTTTCTTTGTAAGAAGCATATTCCATCTGCATATCAAAGATGATTTCTTTAATAAATCGGGGGAATCAGGTAGATTTTTAATATCAATTATTATACGTGCATCATACCAAAATGGCTGTAAATTACGATATTTTTTAATGAAAATCGGTATAAGAATGAGCATCCATTGTATCCAGCCTTGAATATTTATCACTCGCTAATAACCAATGAAAATGTTCCTGTGTCATTTCAATTGAACCGACAGCGTTTTTAGGAAACACAAATTTCTCTTTTTCAAGACGTCTATACCAAAGGGTAAAACAGTTTGTTTCATAGTAAAGCGCTTTTAATTTATTGCCGCTTTTACTACGAAACAAAAATAAGTGCCCATCGGCAGGATTCATTTTTAATGTCTCGGCCACCATAATACAAAGCGTATCGATTGATTTACGCATATCAGTCGGCTGTGTATACAGAAAAATCTTTATATCTCGCGGAATTAGCATGACAATAATACCTCCATCATGCTTTTCAAAGCATGACTTGTAATCAGGCTGGGCACAAAGCATTGGAACCCATTAGGCAATACGATTTTTACTTCAATTGGCGAAGAAATATCTTTCGTCTTGATTCCCACGGCAGTAAATAATGGGCCCGCTTTAGCTTCATCAAGTTTTTTTGTTTTGAATATCGTGCGATAGTAGACAAATTGTGACAGCTCTATGCCATGAGATTCACAAAATTCTTTTTGTGATAATCCGCTTTTTTCTTGTTTCTCAACAAGTGATTGCCATTGTGCACGGCGATTTGATTGTTTTTGCGTGTGATCCATATTGTGCTCCGTTATTGAAAGAGCACAGTATGAAAAAAATTTCATTGGTTAAAAAGATGGAATTGTCTAGACGCTTACAAAAATGTTGAACCGCCGGTCGCCTGTGGCTTGTCCACATAAGCGTTACCCTAAGGAAAAGGCACCGTCATGGCTTGGAAAGATTGATAGCCGTCGAATTAAGGCTAGGAAATTTAAAGCAGGTTACAAAGGCTAAATGAAATTATATCTTCATTGGTTGGGTAAAAATGAAAGGAGGTCAAATGAAGAGCAACCATTGGGTCTTGTTCTATGCGCTGAAATACAGCATGAGCATGTTGAATTACTCGAATTAAACAAGAGTAGTATTCCTGTGGTGCAGTATCCCCTTAGCATCAAGCCATGTTAATCTCATATCCTACCGTTGGAAGGAAGCGCCAAAGGGAAGTTAAAGATAAGATTCTTCTCAGTTAAAAATGCAAATAGAGTTTCGCCTTAATTGGTAGATACAATATACAACTTTATTGTAACCTTTTTTTTGCAAAGGTAACGAAATTTTTTTTTTATTATAAATCGTTCAATTAATTCAATTTTAAAATATTGTTGATACAATTCTTGAACTTCCTGCTGGCAAACAGAAAATGGCGATTGAGTCGATTCATTGTCTGTTTCAATGACAAATAACAACATGATTGTATTTTTTTCACTGAGCTGAATAATATGCTTTGCATATCGTCTGCGCTCATCGAATGGAAAAGCCACTAAGGCAGCGCAATCGTAAATCACTTGAAACGTTTGAATCGTTGTGAAATCAAAAAAATCGCCACAGTAAATTTCTATCTTATCACTTTTGTAATAAGTGAAGTTTTTTTGGGTTTTTATGAAAAAGGGTAAATTATTTTCAATAAAAAAATCTCGGCAAGGGATGGGGCTTAATTCTATGCCTGTCACGAAGAAACCTTGCTGTTTAAGCCACATCATATCCTTTGTTTTGCCACAAAGAGGCACTAAAATGCGCCCGTCTGGTTTGATTTCCAAGCTCGGAAAAAATTTTTTTAAAAATAGGTTGGCTGTATTATGATGAAACCCAATACCTCCTCTTTGCCATGCCGACAACCAAAAATCGTTATTCATATTCTTCTTTTAAGGGCTCGTCAAACCATAAGCGTACTGTTTCTTCTCCCAAATGGTCATAAATATATGATAAATACCGTGTCAGCTGTAATTTGTAATCATCCGGGGTGAAAACCTCCTTTCCTGTATGAGGGATATGGTGAATGAAGTTAGAAAAATATTTTTCACTGAAGTCGATGTACTCACGCGTAAAAAGTATAAAAGTATGCCACATATCATCAATTTCTTTCATTTCAGAATGTATGGAAAAAATAAACTCTAATTCTTTATTATTTGGTTGTTCTTGCTTATCCTGTTGATGTTTCTGCGAAAGCCACAAGTATTTTAGCAGCTCTCTAAATGCAATCTCACTGGAAAGTTTATTCATGGGAAAATCTTTCTGATAACGCTGAAAAACTTTTTCGGGCTTATACAACAATAAAAAATTTAGATCAGGCAGTTTTTTCATGCTATAATCCTTGCATATCATAGAATTTCAGATAAGTTTTATTACCTTTATGAAACTTTTTAGCAAGTCGACTCTGTGTGACAATCAATGCAGCCAAGACAACCACAATATTTCTCGTTAAATTTAGCTATTATTTTTTCCACAATCTTTTTAATTAATTGTTCTTTCATATAAAAAAATCACCTTTGGGATTATTTAATATAATAATGTATTCTATTTTTATAAAATAATTTAACTATTGCATAATACTACTTAAAAAATCAGGGCTTATCCTAAAAACGGATACAATAATTAGACGAATATCGAAAAAATTTTCCCGCAGCAGATTGTTTCCATAGGCATAGAAAATGCCGTTCATTATACTGAACTTATGGCAATAGGCTAATTTGGAGCTCAGTCTGAAAAAAGGCCAGCATGTTAGTGCAGAAAATAATTTTTTTCCCAATAATTTTATGCTTTAGCAGCATAATTGCGCCTGGGGAAAATTCGTTTGGATTTTTAGCGCCAATAATAAAAGTTGCGAAAGAACCGGTCTATTTGCGATCAATCGGTTTGGGCTTTTTCTCAGGTTTTTTATTATCTTTACTTTTCCCCGTAGTCCACGCGGGTGGATCGCTAGCCGGGAAAGATTCTTTTCCCGCTTCATCCACTAATTCAGAATCATGTTCCTTTTCCTTTTCTTTTTCTTTATTCATTTTTTCCTCCTGGTAAGAAATCATTTTAATGAGTTGTATAAATCGTTATTAATCTAGTTTTAATGCACGTGATAATAATTTTTTGATGTTATCGAATGATGATTTTCTGTTTAAGTGCGTGGGTAAAAAATATTTGTCATCTAGTTTGCTAATAAGATTACCTGCTAATTCTTTCCAGGTAAATTTTTGTGTATGTAAAGGAGTGCATTTTTGTATTAGAAAATGGCTAACATTCATACTTCCTCCTAATAGTTGTAAGGAAATAATATATTATTATGGTTAAAAATATATTTAGTAAAAACCCTATCAGGATATCCATTGCATCTTAAAACAAATGCAAAACTTCTTATCTTGGTGTGATTAATATATACTCGAGTATGAGTTTCTCTTTGCCTATCAAAAACCGCCTTGAAGTAACCCCCACAATATGCCCTATGAATTTAAAACGTTATTTTAAATTTGTTTCATCAATTCTCTTAGGGTAAGCAGCTACCTCAATAATTTTATGTCCTTTCATTTTATTAACTTGAAGGGTAAATTGTTCAAGCTCGATTTTTTCACCTTCTTGCGGCAATCTTCCTAATTTTGTTAAAATTAATCCGAAAATAGTATCGGACGTTTTTTCTGTTTCTTCATCTAATTCAATTTCAATATTGAGTGCCCTTTCTAATACATATAAAGCGCTATTACCTTGCATAATCAGAGCGCCATCAGGCGCGGTTGACCATGATTCTTCAGTTTTATGGAATTCATCATGTACTCTGCCAACGAGTACTTGGAATATATTATCTAATGTTAAAAATCCAATTGGATTTTCTCGTCCACTATAAACTAGCGCAAAATGCGGCATACCTTCTTGTAGTTTATTTAATAATTTTATTGCCGATAAATGACGAGAAACTTTTAAAACAGGGCGCATAATGGATTTTACTTCTTGAGCCATTTTTTGTTGATTGATGGCAGATAAAATATCTTTCACATGCACAATCCCGATAAATTCTTTGGTTTTTTCATGGAAAATCGGATAACGACTGTATCGATATTGCAATATAATATTAAGAACATTGCTGATAATGTCATCCGCTTTTAAAGAGATCATCTCTTCAATTGGTCGCATCACATCAATTGCTTTTAGGTCCAAAAACTCAATACTATGTCGTAATATATCTAATTCTTGTTTTGATAACTGAACATGGGTATGAGTGCTGCTTAATATAATTTTGATTTCTTCTGGCGAGTAGGTGTCTTCTCCTTTATGAAAAATATCGAGTTTAGCTATCTTTAATATGAAATTGGCGCAGGAGTTTAATAGCCATATTGCTGGGTACATTAACCAATAAAAAATAAATAAAGGAACTGCTGTCCATACAGAAACTTTTTCTGATTGTCTTATTGCTAGAGATTTTGGTACTAACTCGCCAATTACAATATGTAGAAAAGAGATAATAGAAAATGCGACAAAAAAAGAAATAAATAAAATTAATTCTTGAGATGTTATGCCCGCAAATGCAAAAAAAGGTGCTAAAATGTGAGCAAAAGCTGGTTCACCTACCCACCCTAAGCCCAACGAAGCCAGCGTAATGCCTAATTGGCAGGCGGATAAATAAGCATCAAGATGCTTGTGTATATAAGCAAGAATTTTTCCTCGAAACCCATAAATTTTTTTTATTGCAGCGACACGAGTATGTCGCATTTTTACCATTCCAAATTCAGCGGCAACGAAGAACGCGTTGCATAAGACTAATAATGCGGCTAATAAAATTAATAGGAAATTTGTAATCATTTTTAGAGCCTTATCTGTAATAGAGGGACTTACCAAGTCCAGCAATTATAGCGCTTATGCGTTATAATTTATATTCTTGCATATTCCTTCTAAAATTGAATCTGCATTTGCAGATAAAAATTGTCGTGAAAGTGAGCGTCATCCTGCTGACACAAATATTTTTATTTCAGGGGAAAAGAATTTGCCAATACGTTTTATTATTAAAAAGTAGGTCAGCGATTGAGCCTATTTTACCCAAGCAATTGGCTCAAGTGGATTGCCTGAAAAAATAACGCTTGATAAAAGTGGTGCAAGCAAAGCAAGTGTCAATGTGATTAATTTTCAGATGATCTTTTTCATTGTTAGGCTGTGCTTTAATGCAAATTGATATTCGTCAAATTAAATATTTGAATAATATTATTGAGCAAGATCATCGAGGTATTAAACAAATTACAAAATCGATGATGGGATTTAAGAAACTTCACTCAGCAGAAGCAACGCTCACTGGAATCGAACTTTATCATATTTTGAAAAAGGGCAACATGATAGTGCAGAAAATTCAACTGCATTTGAACAGTTTTATGCATTAGCATCACAGTTGCGTGTAAGGAGTGCTACTTCTTGAGTTTTCTGAATAGCATTAAAATTTGCGACACAGCCAGCAAGGTGCCTGAGCTTTTACCGATCATTGCCGAGGGTGTTATTCTCGGCAATGTGATTGATTAAGAAATGCTAGGACCGCCAGGAGGGTTGCGTGAGGAAGCATGTTGGGTCTCCTTATCAGTAGGGGCTGTCGAGCGCCTTTTGTCACTAGAGAAAAGCGCGCTGCTGTTATGAGCAACGGCTGTACCACTCGTTCCGGTTGTAGGTTTTCCTGCTGCGTCACTAGAGGGACGACCTTTGACGACTATGGTCCCGAAGAGTTGTTGGGCAGTTCCCGGGCTGGAGAACATGACAGGGCTTGCGCCACTAGAGCTTATATGAGGCCCTGCGCTGTTAACATAAAAGTTGCCAAATGTCATTGTCATGTTGCCATCAACCGTCATATTTTTGGTGATTTTTTGAGCAGTTACCGTTTTATTACCTTTGGAGAACGTGACAGGGCTTGCGCCACTAGGGCTTACATGAGGTCCTGCGCTGTTAACATGCATGTCGCCAAATTCCATTATCAAGTCACCTTTGATATTGATATCATCGGCGGATGGCTCTGCGTCACTTCGCTCATCGTGGCATCATGCTGCTCCGGCTTTTGTTTATCTGACCCTTTATGTTCCTGTTCTACTGATTGTAAACTATCTTTTTTCGCCCTTGCATCCATCGTATATCTCCTCGGTTAATAAACGATAAGTAAAAATAAGTAGCATCATTGTTATGATGTGTCAAATATACTTGCTATCTGGGCAATTCATAACTGTTTCCAAAGGCATAGAAAATGCCGTGCATTATACCGAGCTCAGTTTTGACAGATCCGAGCTTATTGTGCTAATTAATTGCTTTTTCTGCATGGAATAGATAAAGTGGCTAATTAAAGACTCTAGACACTCTTTATTATTAAATTAAAAAAAGACTTGAATTCTTAGCTGAAGAGACATACCTATGAATGGTAGAACCGAAATTGAAGATGCCAAAACAGGAGCAAATGCTCAAAATGTTACGAGGCGTGGAAGTGACGCAGAGCCATCCGCCGATGATATTAATATCAAAGGTGACTTGATAATGGAATTTGGCGACATGCATGTTAACAGCGCAGGACCTCATGTAAGCCCTAGTGGCGCAAGCCCTGTCACGTTCTCCAAAGGTAATAGAACGGTAACTGCTCAAAACATCACCAAGGGTACTAAGGTTGGTGGCAACATGATAGTGACATTTGGCAACATGTATGTTAACAACGGGCCTCATGTAAGCTCTAGTGGCGCAAGCCCTGTCATGTTCTCCCGCCCGGTAACTGCCCAGCAAGTCATCAGGACCAGAGTCGTCAAAGGTCGTCCCTCTCGTGACACAGAAGAAACGCTTACCACTGATATTAACAACTGGTCACGTAAACAAAAGCCGGAGCAGCAGTCTACAAGCAAATCAGAATCGGAGCAGCATGTCACGAGGAGCGGAAGTGGCGCAGGATGGCCAGCGGTGAGCAACACAATCGCTCCTTTTGGCAGCGACACGTTTACGGTTGCATCTATTCGCGTAACTCCATCGACCAATAAAGCACAAGAGGATGTTGCCGAAATACAAACTCGCAAACAGCTATTATTATTTTTAAAAACACAAACACATTATAATTTTCAAGATAAAGCTTTACTAATTAAAATCTTGGAAAAATATAAAGAAGTAAGGGGAAATCGTACATACCTAAATTATTTTAACTGCGGTTTTTTTGGATTGGCAATCAAGGGGAGATGTAAAAAAGATGCTGTTACTAGTTTATTATCGATATTAAAAACCGATAATACTTCTTCTATGGAAAAACATTTATCTGCATTTAATGATGGTTTGTTAAAAAAGATTTTAAAAAATTTCAAGAGTGTCGTCATTAGCCACACGGGTTTGTCTTTCAGTAAAGGGAGAATAATAGAATCAAGATGCGCGATGTCTCAGCCGAGGAGGCAGTGGGATCCGAAGCACGAGCTGACGATGAGCCCGCGCGGATAGCTAGCACCACCGGTTGTGTTTAATGGGGAGCATTACCAGTTTTTAACACTCGCCGTTACGATGAGTTCGTTTATAACGCGCAAATACCTCATCAAAAGTTGCATTGTAGTATCTACTCGCAGGTTAGAACCCCAATTTCTCGGTTAAGCGCCATTTGAATAGCAATTAAGTAATTTGATTATTATTTCCGGCAATCTGAATTTCTGATTGATTTGTTTGATTAACGGTTTTAAATGAATCGGTATTATTTACGTCTTTCTCAGCAATTATTTGAGTATTGTTATTTCCTTTGGCGTGATTTTTAATCATTTTTGTTATCTTAAATATTCCTATGATTGCAACAATAATAGGAATAGCGATGCTCGTTATTAGCTTGTAATGTGATTCTATCCATTCAATCATTGCCTTGCCCTTAAGTTTATGTAATTGAAAGCGCAAATGAAAAAAAGCGTAATTTTATGGTTCTTGGCCTGTCGTAGGCATAAACAGCGGAACCTTGCTTGCATCATTAGTCTGTTTTGTATTGACATCAGTTGATGTCTAATCACATTTTACCTGAATGGAGTTGGCGGTTAGCTTTTGTTTTTTCATTGGTCGGCATGGGATTTGGCTTATGGATAAGGTATTCTATACCTGAAAGTATGGATTTTATTTTAAAATCAGCGGCAGGCAAAAAGCTAGATAATTCTTTGATTAAATCTTCTTTAAGCTTTATTCGACACCATCCCATCCAATCATTCGGAGTTTGTCTTTTAACATGGTTAGGCGTTTCTGTGACTTTTGCGTTTTTTATTTACGCACCCATTCATATGACCACATTTAATCATTTAACTCAGCAAGAGGCTTTTAGAATTAATACATTTGCTCTTGTGCTACTTGTCACATTAATTCCAGTTTTTGGAATGCGTCAGTATCGAAGCACATGGATGATATTACTGTTGCGTGTGTTCAGCAAAGCCTAGACAATGAAAAAGGAAAATGTGGTTTCTTTAGTTGCTCTACTTCGCGCATGGGCAGATTTGCTAAGGCTTTGATGGATGGGGTTGTTATAAATAATAATCAGAAGGGTTATCAAAAAAATCGCCTGAGCAGGATGAAAAAATAGAAATGGCTGAAAGGAGAAGAAGCACTAGAGGTCTTAGTAAAAAAACTATAGACGGTACTAGGTGAGCGCTATGAGTATAATTCTTCCAATCAATATCCAGAAATTCTAAATTGGCAAATGTTTTAACATCTCGTAGATGGGTATATCGTGCACCAACTAGCCATCCTAATTTCTGGGCAGCCTCAAGTGTGTTCTTGCTATGACAAATAAACTTTAAGACCATTACACTTGTTTTCCCTGTCTAAAGCATCGTGAATAATAAATTGCCAATATAAAATATATTAGCTGATATCGATTATGTGAAGGAGAAAACTTTCCAGTCCATTACCATTGGCTCATCGGATAGCAGGTAAAATGATAGGATCCATATCTTTTACTGTAGACATAGTAGAAATAGACGAAACTTTTTTTCCATTTTCATCCACTATCCAGATGCTTACTTTATTCTTTTCTGGATGAGTGGTCCAAATACTGGTTTGATTATCTTCAACTAATTTATTTACTTGATAATGATTACCTGCTTTAAAAGAAGCACTCACTGTAGAATACGATCTAAAACGTGCTTGAAGAAAATTATGCACATAAACCGTCTCTATCCCGACTTGATGAACACCTGGCGTGACCAAAATTTCTTTATCCCAACCACCATTGGTGTTCTTGCCATCAATCTGCGCGACTGTAGAAATTTCAAAATTGTTCATCCCTGTTCCCGTTTTAATTCCTTTAATTGTTGCTACAGCTTGGCCATTGACAGGTTCTATATAAGGATTGGTTGCACATGCGGTTAATAATAAAAACAAATTAAATAATAGTAGGCTTGCATAAAAAGAAAAAGAACCGTAATTCATAACAGGATCTCCATTAACGTTAGTGTGCGAAAAATTTTTTAGCATAACCCGCGAGAAAATTGTATCAGGCTTGCGTATTTGCATTTTAACACTTTAAAAGCGCAAATACGCAAGCCTGACACTGGCGCGCGCTCTTACCTCGCAGCTTAATCCACAGCACCCAAAAGCAGGTATGGGCTCAATCAGACTTACAAAGGAATTTATTATTCATCCAGATGCAATCAAGCAGGAACTTAGTGTCGGAGAGTGTTATTACGTTAGTAAGCAAAAAAAATCCCAAAAAGAGAAAGTGTTGATTGCTCAAAAATAAGAAATCAAAGGCAAATTTTTTATTGGACGTATTCAAAATAATAGGGACTGTAAATACTTGACCCTCATACTTTTTTAGGTTTTGCTGTCGTAGTGCGTTCCTGTATCTGGGTGGCAAGTTTTGCCAGTGATTGAACTTCTTCAAACTTTCCTTCATCAGTAAATGTATGGGTTTTAGCTTTAATTTTCTGTAAGTAGCTATTGGTAGCTATTTTTTTTCTGAAAAAAGATTGCATTGTTTTAGCAGCCTTTTCTAGCTTTTGGTTGCTGTTTTGTGGAGGAGTCAAGGCTAATGGCTTAGCTTCATCAGGCGTGCTAGATAACAGCTGCGGCGCGATATAACCTACAATGCAGTTTTGGGCGGCCATGGGTAAGTGTTTAAAATTACGTGGTTCTTTTAAATCTAATTCTACGCTTGCGGCTATAGAAGCGCAGACCATTGTTGTACGTCGTGCCCTCATTGAATCTAATAGTGTTTCTGCGACCGATTCAAAGCCCGTCTCTTTAAATAAATCCAAAAAAGATTTAGGCCTAAAAGATTTAGTATTATAACCGCCGCTATACACCAGTAAGCCATCATCTGCTAAGAGTGCGCGCGCAAACTTAAGCATTTTCACCCACTCTTCTTCAGCAGAAACCAAGTCTCCTTCAATATTATTTAGGTTTTTTGTTCCGTCTAAACAAAAGTTCTCAAAAAATATGAATTTAAATTTTTTCTTATAATCAGCAGGATTAGTAGAAAGCGTAAGGATATTGGCGAGTAAATCGGGCTCTCTTTTTTTATCCATATCTATTGTAAAAAAATCACTATCCGTTCTCCAAATAGGACCTTTCGTTCCAATCTTTTTATCTTTCTCCCACCAGCCGCCGCCTATAATTAAACATTCACCTGGAAATGTAGAAATATCTTTGTTTTTTCTAACCTTTTCAGGTTTATGAGTTTTTCTAAACATGATTTAGAGTCTTTTAATGAAGAAAAAGATAATCCGTTATTGTACACAATATGGTCAAAAAATAAAATAAGAATCTTTTTTTACCTTAGGCGAATTGCCTCAAAATGAATGTTACCGAAGATATGTGGATAACCCATGAAAAATAAGTCGTTGCCTCAAAATACATGTCGTAAGCTTCCCCATCACAGAGACAGAGCCAAGAGCCGACAGTTCTAAACTAGAGAATCAGGCCGCTATTTTTTCTCTATAAGCAGTTGTGTCAATCCACCGAGCGCATCATGAAAGAAGCATTTCAGGATTGGCAAGGTAAGCCATTATTAGAAATAACCAAAGATATGGTTGCAAAACGCCATCGAAAGCTGGGTGAAAAAAGTCAGGCGAGAGCAAATTTAGCGATGCGGTTTTTGCGTGCAATATTCAATTTTGCAGCGGGTGAATATGAGAATGCCAAGGGTCAATCGCTCATTGTTGAGAACCCAGTTAAGCGATTGTCACATACGCGCGCGTGGTATCGTGTTGAGCGCAGACAAACAGTGATAAAGGCGCATGAATTGGCTGCTTGGTATCAGGCGGTGATTAATTTGCAAGATGAGCAGAGTACAGGTAAATCAGCGGCGTTGCGTGATTACTTCTTTGAGCCGCGTAAGGTCATGGAAAAAGTAATTAAGCAGTCTGGGGTGGCATTTACTTTATATGACTTGCGAAGAACTTTTATTACCATTGCTAAGAGTCTTGATATTCCTGCCTATGCATTAAAAAGATTATTGAATCATAAAATGAATCACGATGTGACTGCTGGTTATATTGTGATGGATGTAGAACGATTGCGTGGACCCATGCAGATGATAACAGATCATTTTTTAAAATTAATGGGCGCCAAAAAGTCGGCAGCTATTATTTCAATCAAGCAATCTGATGAAAGGATTTGTTATGAATAAGAGCAAAACGGGTGATAAAGATGATGTTGATTATCAGAATTTTCTTCGAGAAATAAGTGCGCGACTTCGCGAGGTCAATGAAATATCAAAGCAGTATGGAATCTTTCTCAATGATCGAGAAATTGTACATTGCGCACAGTGTGGCTTAACGGAAGATATTGCTTTTAGCGGAAAGCTTTTTACTTATTATGCAAATGATCCTGAGTTTAAAGAAACTGGGTTGCAATTTATTGAGTTAGAAAACAATAGCGAATATTTACAGTGCCCTATTTGTAATCTAAACATACTAATACCGCAAGAAAGGGAATAAAAATGCATCTGCCCATTAATATAAACGATTTATTAAATAATTCTATTGTTGATCAGATCGTCTTGAATTTAAAGCAGGTTGGAATCCAGAGGCGATTCTACATACGATGTGCGCGTTTGCTAATGATTTCCATAATTTTGGTGGCGGCTATATTGTTATTGGAGTAGAAGAAAATAATGGTAAGCCTATCTATCCGCCATTGGGAATTGATGTTGCTCAACTTGATAAAATGCAAAAAGATATTCTCAGTGTTTGTTCCCGCTTAAATCCAGCGTATACACCAATCATTTCCCATGAAAAATTCCAAGATCGAGATATATTGATTATTTGGGTGCCTGGCGGAAATGATAGACCTTATACAGCGCCAATGACGCTAGGAAAAACTAGCGATCATAAACATTAAATCAGAAAATTTTCTAATACGGTTATTGCAAAAAATGAAGAACTAAATGAATTAATAAGATTAACAGCAACTATCCCATTTGATGACCGCATTAATCATCGTGCTTCTCTTGAAGATATTAAATTGTCTTTAATTCAATCTTTTTTAAAAGCAATCGAAAGCGATTTGCTCGAAGAATCGCGCACCATGCCTTTAGTTGATTTGTGTCGTCAGATGGCCTTAATGGATGGCGGAAATGAATTTATAAGACCGCGAAATATTGCGCTTTTATTTTTTAATGATCAGCCAGAAAAATTTTTTCCCTATGCTCAAATTGATGTGGTGCATTTTCCTGATGATGAAGGCGGAGACATTATTGAAGAAGCAATTTTTAAAGGCTCATTAGATCATCAACTACGCTCTGCATTACGGCATATAAAAAATAATTATATTGCAGAACGCGTATTAAAAATCCCAGGCCAAGCAGAAGCCAATCGTTTTTTTAACTATGCATATGAAGCAGTTGAGGAAGCATTAGTGAATGCTGTTTATCACCGCAGCTATGAGATTAGGGAGCCAATAGAAGTTTGGATTAATCGCACGAGTATTAGTGTTGTAAGTCACCCGGGGCTTGATCTTTCAATTAAAGATGAAGACATTGAAGCTGGAAATTAGTAAGTAGGCGTTATCGTAATAGACGTATAGGAGAGTTTTTAAAAGAATTAGATTTCACTGAGGGAAGAGGCACAGGCGTGCCAAAGATACGTAGGTCATTAAAAAATAATGGCTCTCCAGCTCCTGTTTTCCATACTGATGAGGTGAGGCAATCCTTTTGGACGGAAATTAAAATACATCCTGAATTTCTAAAAGAACATGGGCCTTTTGAAGTCCAAGTCGAGGCCTATGTGGAGGCCCAAGTCGAAGCCCAAGTATGAGTTTCAGAAACAGAATTAAAAATACTGCGATTATGTCTAAATGGCCCGGTGGGTAACAAAGGTATTGTTCAAGGATTAGATTATAAATCGCTTAGTGGAAATGTTAAAAAGGCATTGCTTAGATGCGAACTTTAAGCTTTCCTCTTATGGCGAATTTGTCACAATTTTTTAGCGAAAAATACTCGAGATAGTGTAACTTTTTCGCTAGAAAATGTACTAACTTCTTGCAATCTGAATATCGAAGGTTCACATTTTGAGGTGTAATCGGTATATAATCGGTTTTCAACGAAATTTTTATCCTTAAAAAAAATTTAATAGCAGGTGGGAGCATAGACTATGAATAATCGAGAAGATAAAAACCAGTGGATGGCATACGTTCCCGAGACTCGGATGACAAAGGAAACCTTTTTAAGGTTCATTGAAAGTAATTCGCATGACATAGCGAAATCACCTATGCGATATTTTGAGTTACTTTGGCAATATAGAAACAGCATCTCTGCTAATGATATGAAAGAACTGCTCTCCAATCTGGACGTTCGCGAATTTGACGTTTCAATAGTGGAAAAAATCAGAAAAGAAATACAGCCAGAGGATCTGTCTAAGCTTCCAGAGTTGGCAGAATGGGCTTCTCTTCATTCAGACATTTGTAAATTAATTTTAACACGCCGCCCAGAAGAATTGTCTGGGGCGCAAATTTACAAACTACAAATATCTTTCGATGAAAATCAATTTAATATTGATGCATTGATAAATAGAAATTCGCTCTTAAATGATCGATGTAATGCCTGGAGAAAATTTATGGATTTGGCATCGCGTATACCATTGCCAACAGATGAAATAATGAGATGTATAAACGTAGGCGCTTTTTCACAAGTAGAGATATTTAAATTTTTATATAATTTTGAGCTTACGAGTAATTTTTTTCGTCAAGAAAAATTAAGGTGTTGTTTGCCCGACCAAGATTGGCTGGACCTTTCTTGGCATGTCCCCGGCTTGCGTGAAGAAATATTGCAATCATCCTTTGCTGCTAAAGTGCCATTGTCTATGTTGAAAAAATGGAAAGCATTGGATGCTGACAAGCTGGTTGGTAAGAAAAAATATACAAGTTCAATTCTTGAAGGATTAAAGCCTCTGCAACAAAATGAAAACTATAATAACCTTTATGTGACACTAGCAGATGCGGTGTCGATTGAGCTGGCAGTAGGAGAGGGTTCTGCACCGCAGCAGCAAAGATTTATTGGATTGAGTGTTCCTTTTTCTATTAATTTTTTTGAAAAAATAAATGAGGTACTGGGATCAAAGACTGAAGCGGCAAAGAGCTTTGCTGCACAAGTAAGGGCGGTGTTTCTACAGCAATTAAATGCTGCTCGCGTAGATAAAGAAAAACCTATCGACTTGACTGCCTTAATGGAAGAAAGCGAGAAATTATTGTATTGCCCGCTGGGGGAATATTATTTTAGACAGTGCAAGTTTACTGGCGCTGCCCGTCTTTTTAAAAAATCGGCTAGTCTAGACAGCCAAGCGCCGCATGTTCAATTTTATGCGCAAGCATGTGACGCCATTCTTAGCATAGAGGATGCAATTAAAAGTAAATCAATAAGTGCAAAAGATTTGCCAGGCTATCTAGAAAAATTAACGCAAATCATCGGGCATCGGCTAGCACCAGAATATCCTAAACAAATGGCTTATTTGATTAGTTGTCGTGCAAAGTTGTTTGATATAGCGGCTCAACTGGTTAAACAACAGTCAGAAAATACTGAAATAACATCTTGGATAGAGTGGGATAAGGGCTGCACTTTGTATAAAAAAGTATTCAATTCTTTGGATTCGTGCTCTGCAAACACCCGATTTGCCGAGGCGGCTAAATTATTAAAGCAATCCATTGATTGTGTGTCATTAACGAGCCAGGCAAAAAATCAAGCCAAAGTTTATTTGATGAATATTTATTGGTTGCAAGGTGATTTTAAGCAAGCATATGATCTGGGAGTGCAAGTTTTACCTGGCGATCATCTTGTAAAAAAACCAGAAAATGATATCCCAGAAAAAATAATAGTCGCTAATCGGATGGGTTTTTGTTTGTTACAACTCGAAGAGCGATATCAGCAAGATAAGAGTTTGGCGGAAAAGTATTTTTCATATGCTGCTAATTTGGCGTCCGCGGAATCTGAGGAAAATATATTGGCGTTGATTGGCAAAGCATCTTGTTGGATAAAAGATAAAAATGTTTTATTTGATGAGCCAAGTAAGATGCTCCAGAGAGCATATCAAAGCGCTTGTGAAACAGAAAAACTGGGCGAGATCACCTACACGCTTAAATCATTAGCTTGCTCCCAAATAATGGCCATGATGCAAATAAAAAGCCCGCAGATAGATGAGGCAACTCTCAAGGAGCAAATGAGCAAATTTCTAACGCTTGTTGACATAAAATACGCTGATTTTGCTGTGCCTCAATCTCTGCTTAATAAGATAATTGTAGCTGAGAAAGCTGCTCAGCTAAAATCTGCAGCTCATTGGACATCGGAAGGGTCTTTTGTTCGCTTTCAATCGAAACGATCATCGAAGCCGGAAGAAAAGCCGCTAACCACACTCTTAACATTGCGTTCAATAGGGTTCGGGAGCGACTAGATTTTAAAATAAATAGTTACTAGTTGGTAAGCTTCGTATCTTGAGGGGTAATGAGCGTGTTTTATTCTGGCGTCAAAATGGCAGGAGCATCATACTTACTTTTCATTGAATAAATGGGCATAAAATAATTCTTTCTCCACGAAGAAAATGTAGCAACGCGAATTCCATCTATGACAGATTTCTTATCTGGAATTCGCGTTATCAACTACCCAGTGCATTGTATAGTTTGCAAATACAGTAATGCCGCCCTTAATTGTAATCTATTGCCCTATCCATGTTATCGTACCAGTACTTGGCGACAAAGTTTTATTAAATCGCATGAGCTAGCGCTATGGTATGAGAGTTTAAAACGGTTGGAAAATGAAACATTGCGGAATTATTTATTACTGCTTGTGTTTACAGGACTGCGCCGACAAGAAGGAGCGCAATTAACTTGGAATCAGGTTGTTTTAACCCAAAAAACCCTTACATCTTTAGGAGAGAAAATAAAGTTAGAGCTAGGCCAGGCATTAGAGCCAGTTAAGGCTTTAATTAGCCAAATAAAAGAATTTCTTCAGACAGAGCTGAACCGATTAAATAGAGTATTGTATAAAGGTAAGGACACAAAGAATAAAATAAGCAAATACAGTGCTTTGATTGGAGAGATTAAACCAATAATGTCTCCAAAGGAAATTCAAACTTTAATTAGAAAATGGGATTCTGTTGCTGTACTTAGCAGATATTTTTGCATTGATTCCGCTAGATTTTTTTGTCGTGGGAAAGAATCTTCTCCTCTATCCCATAAAAAATGGGAAAGTTTTCGCGATAAATTAGTTAAAGAATATGATCCATCTGTAAATATACAGAGCTTGTTTAATATAAAACGGATACCAGAGCCAGCAGCATTGGATACAAGAAGTTTTCGTGTGTTGCGTAGTTAAATAATGATACTCATTTTCCGTGCGTATATAAAATTTGTCGCTTTCGTAGAGAGTAAGGTGTCAGGCTTGAGTAAGGTGTCAGGCTTGCGTATTGGTATTTTTAAGTAAATACCAATACGCAAGCCTGACCCCATTACACCAATACGCAAGCCTGACACCATTTCAAGGTTTACTATGAAGTTAAAATTCTTGTTAATGAGATATTAAAGTTTGATGTAAAGCTATTTCCAGAAAATTTGAGAAGAGCAAAATTTTTACTGTGGGAGGCGCAGTATATTTTTGGTAAAGATGTATGTTGTTTGCTAAAAAAATTACAGGAAAATTTATACGGAACAATGCAATATTATCAAGTTATGGATAATATGGCGGCGGGTAATCAACCGGAAGATTACGAGATGATTAGTAGGCTTATGGCCGAACACTATCGACCTTTGCAGGGATTGGTTGCAGACTTGTTAGCAGATGATAATTCCAAAAACTTAAATTTTTATTTTCATAAATACTTAACGGATAGTAGCTTTAGGAAACCATTGCTTTCGTTGTTATGTATTCGTCGATAACGTTTCCTCAATTGTGGATAATAAAGAGATATGCATGATGAGCATGAGTGGTTGGGTCATATTTGCCAAACGGGTGAGCAGTGCCCTATTGCTGGTTACTGGAAGCAAGTTGAGACTGACGATATTCACTGGCATGAAACAGATGATAAATTTCCGGAACTAGAGTTGACACCGTACTCATATAAAGGAGCGCATTATGAGTATATTGGCAAAAAGAAAGTCACTGTTTAGCAAGTTAATGCTTTTCGAAGAGTTGTGAATGTTAAAGTAGAGGCTAAGCACCCTTAAAGATTTTTCAAAAAGAAATCTTTCTTCTTGTTTTTTAACCTCAAATGAGGTAAAAAAACAAGAAGTCGAACCACAAGGTAGAGGTGCTTAACGTGATAATAAATGGCATAGCGTTAAAAGTAGATGACCAGTTGTCAGCTTTAGGGTTAAAGCTTCACGATTTAGAAGTAGTAATCAAGACAGGGTTTTTGGCTATGGCCAATTGCACTGAGAATGATGCTCCATGCGTGCCAGGGATATTTCGATGGGCTCATATGGTTCGGGCGATACGTGAAATTCTCTTATTACAGGGTTGGGAAAGACTGGATTATAGAAATTCGCCTTTAACAGTTAATTTTACGCTTAATATTGCTGTTATGATTTCAACTGGAGACGAGAATACAGGTTTATCTTTTGCGAATCCCCGTACAAAGAATCCAAAGGGCAAAAATACTAGATTAGCGATTAAAAATAATGCTCAATTAGATTTTTTTCCGGAAACTTTGGTTAAGGTGCCTGAAAATGGTTTTGCTGGCCAAACTTGGATTTTGCTTGTATACGTGGCGGGTTCAGAAATTCGCGCTGAGCTTTCTCTGCCATCTCAAATGGATGATTTTGGAAATGTTCTTGAATGGAAGGATAGGATTATCCTGCCGCCGATTGCTGTAGATACAATAGAGCCCAATGAACCAGAGGTGCCTGAGTATGCTCCAATTCCAGAAATTGAAATTACGCGACGCCCCGATTGTGTTGATGAGGATTAAAAATGTTTAATGCTACCCGTCTACGTTTTGCTAGAGAACGGCGCGGAATGACTATGAAGGAAGTTGCAGCGGAGGTGGGGATAACCTCGCGCGCTATAACTGCATACGAAAATGATGAATATTCTCCTTCGGAAGAAACTCTTAAACTTTTAGCAGAGTTTTTGAAATTTCCTGTTGAATTTTTTTCAGGAAAAAAGCTTGAGCAACCGTGCGAAATGAACATCAGTTTTAGAGCAATGACTAAACTAACTGCCGGAAGAAAAAACGCGGCAATAAATTCAAGTGTAATCGCTTTTATGCTTAATGATTGGGTGGAACAGCAGTTCAATACTCCTAAGCTAAATTTAATTGATATTCGCAATGAAACTCCCGAAGCAGCGGCTGAAATTTTGAGACAGTATTGGGGGTTGGGTCAATTACCAATTCGTAATATGATTCATTTGTTAGAAGCAAATGGGATAAAAGTTTTTTCTTTAGCTGAAGATACTACTGAGATAGATGCTTTTTCTCTATGGAGAGATGAGAGTACTCCATATATATTTTTGAATACGTTAAAGTCAGCAGAGCATAGTCGTTTTGATGCTGCACACGAGTTAGGCCATTTAGTGTTACATAAACATGGAGCTTTGCAAGGAGGGCAAGACGCAGAGCGTGAAGCTGATGCTTTTGCTGCAGCGTTCTTAATGCCAAGGAGTAGTGTTATTGCTTCAGCTCCAAAAATAGCAACCTTGCCTTTATTAATACAATTAAAAAAGAAATGGATTATATCTTTATCGGCGCTTGTTTATCGAATGCATAAATTGGAGATACTTTCTGAGTGGCAATACAGAACGTTATGTGTCGATATAGCAAGGAAAGGATATAGAACTTCAGAGCCAGAGGGGGCTCAGCGAGAAAAATCTCAAATATGGGAGAAAATTTTTTCAAAATTACGAAATGAAAAAATTACCAAAGAGGCTATAGCAAAAAAAATATGCGTTAATGTAGAGGAAATTGAAAAATTGATATTTGGCTTGGTTTTAATGGATATTTCTAATACAGGAAAATTATCGTCAAAAAGATTAGTTTCTTCTGCAAAATTAAAACTGATTGATAATTAATAATTAGGCAAGATAATCAAAATGGCTGTCCAATTTGCCAAGAGGCTTTCTTCGGTGCTATGTCCATCATGCGAGGAGAGGCGGCCTTTGTATGCGTCGTTAGACGATATTTTGGGAAAAATGGAGTTATGTGTGGAGTGTGGCGAGGGCGCAGAGAAAAATGCATATAGATTATTTAGTTGATAAAAATAGAGGAAAATAAGTTAGTTGCATTAATTATGGTAAAGAGGGTAATTGTTTTAATGACAAGTTGATAGCAGCTTCTTGATGAGAAGAAATGTCTTCTGATTGAAGAGCGCAATTCAGTAATTTAATAGTGAGCTTGTTATCCAATGTTCCAATTGTTTTAATTTCTCCAGAAAAATGACGTTGGATTAATTCCGTGTGCTTAAATTCGTAAAACTCATCTAGGCTTACCCATGTGTCAATAGGAAAAGAAGATGTGCCTTTGGGAATAAAGAAATTGGGGTAGATGTCTTTATGCTGGCAGCCAGCATTTTTCCCTTTATGTTTATCCTTGGATGTTGTTTTGGCACCAATGTAAAAATAACTATCAGTAAGTGAGGTTAATAAAATGACAAGTTTATTACCTGTACTTCCATCCGAAAAAGGGAATTTTTGGTCGTGTAAAATAGTGCCTGGTGTCAACGATATGCATCCTTCATTTCTTTGCTTTCTCGTGCGAGCTCCAATATATGCTCATCTTTGGATATGTCGATGGCGTATCGATAGGGAATCAGTTGCTGAAGTTTTTTTTCTTCAACATAGACTTTATGCCAAGGTAGGTTCTCTAGGTGTGTTTTTTCTACCATATCTGTTGCAGTGACATATTTGTATTCTTTCGCCAATGATTTAATGAGGTTAATTTCTCTTTTGGAAAAGTGACTCATATCTGGCTCAGTGAGTGGCCTAACACTTAAGGCGTCATATCCTCCATGGATAGAGGGTTCAAGCTTAATGTTGTCTAAAAAATCCTTTTCTGGAGAGTCGAATTCATCATATAAAGTTGTAGGAACAGGGCCTAATTTCCAAGCGTAATATTCTAAACCAGTAACACTGCGTCCGGTTTGCTTAAAATGTTCAAAGTCTAAAAAATAGAGCAGCTTAAATAATTTGGTTTTGCCGCAAGAACTTGTATTTTTGGCAAAGTAGCCAATGGCGGCAATTAATTTCTTTCGGTCATTGTTGATTAGCATAGAGGTAGTATAGTCCAGCGTTAATAAATTTTCATGCTTTAAAGTTTAAGTTTGCGGTTACAAATCAGTTACATTTTATTTTCAATGGACTTTCAAATTTGAAAGCTGCTTGTAAGCTATTGATTTTTAAGTGGGCCCACTAGGACTTGAACCTAGGACCAAGGGATTATGAGTCCCCTGCTCTAACCAACTGAGCTATGGGCCCTTAACGGAGGGCTAGGCGGTGGAAACAGCCTGGTCGCCAATAATATATCGAATGGCGGCGATATTCTAGTGGTAGTTTTATTTAAGTAGTAAGGGTTCAAGGACGGGCCACACGTTTTTCAGTAGGAGAGTCTGGGCTTGAGCGGTTGGGTGGATACGGTCAGCTTGCAGAAGGGTCTTATTTTCATCGATGTTTTTCAAGAAAAATTCAACTAAATTAATCCCATTTTTCTTAGCTAGGTCTTTAAAAAGTCCATGGAACTGATTGGTATAGTTGGTTCCATAATTGGGCGGTAAGCGTAGGCCGATCAAAATTACATGGCTATGGGCATTCTGGATTAACGTAATCATCTGTTGCAAATTACGCGTGATCACAGAAATGGGTAATCCACGTAAGCCATCATTACCGCCTAATTCAACTAGCGTAATTTGCGGTTTGGCTTTTTTCAATACAGCAGGCAAGCGGGCCAAGCCTTGGCTTGTCGTATCGCCTGAAATGCTCGCATTAACAACCGCATAATCAAATTGATTTTCTTGTAAGCGTTTTTTGAGCAAGGCAACCCATCCTTGGCTGGGTTCAATGCCATAACCAGCGCTAATGCTATCCCCAATGATTAATATTGAATTTTTACCAAATACCGGTAAAGTAAATAGGAATAAAAGCAGTATGCCGACATATTTTTTCATTCGAGAGAGTCCTTATGTTTCTGACCGCAAAGCACGTGACAAAGCGAGTGCAAAGTACAGAAAGTGAAATTACTATCTTACAAGATATTAATCTCGATATACAAAAGGGTGAGAGCGTTGCCATCTTGGGCTCATCGGGTTCTGGCAAAACAACGCTGCTGACTTTGCTTGCTGGGCTTGATCTGCCAACCTCGGGCGACATACAGATTGAAAAAAATTCGCTAAGTGCGATGAATGAAGAAGAGCGGGCAAAAGTGCGGGCTGACTATGTCGGATTTATTTTTCAATCCTTTCAACTCTTGTCCTCTTTGACGGCATTAGAAAATGTCATGTTGCCTTTGGAAATTCACTATGTGGATTATAAAGAGGCGAAACAACGGGCGATAGATTGGTTAACAAAAGTCGGACTGGCGCACCGTTTACAGCATTATCCCACCCAATTATCAGGCGGTGAACAACAACGAGTGGCGATCGCACGTGCTTTTGTGACGCAGCCAAAAATTATTTTTGCCGATGAAGTGACGGGCAATTTAGATGAAAAAACCGGTCGGATGGTGAGTGATGAATTGTTTGCATTAAATCAAGAATTCAACACGACACTCATTTTAGTGACCCATGATATGACATTGGCATCCCGTTGTGAGAAAAAACATTTATTAACGGAAGGTAAATTACACGCATGGTAAATTCCTTGAGATTGGCTGCACGTTCATTTTGGCGCGAATGGATGTCAGGTCAGTGGACAGTGGTTTTTTTCGCATTAGTAATCGCAGTTGCCAGCGTGACGACATTAGATTTTTATACCGACCGATTAAAACGTGGCATCGAAAATAATAATGCTACGTTTTTAGGTGGTGATTTCATTATTAAAAGTACGACGCCCATTCCTCAAAAATGGGTAAAAAAAGCGGAGCGCTTGCAATTAAGAACCACACAAGTGTGGTCTTATCCCAGTGTAGTGACAACGCTAACGCATAAAATGCAGTTAGTGAATTTAGAAGCCGTGGCAGAAAATTATCCCTTGTTGGGCGATGAGGGTCGGCCGACGAAAAAAACCGTATGGATAGAACCTCGCTTATTTTCTTTGCTCAGTATAAAGGAACACGATGCGTTGATGATTGGCGCAGCACAATTTAGCGTCGATAAACCATTACAAACGGGAAACTCACTACCAGATTCAGGTTGGTCCATTGCGCCGCGTGTCCGCATCTTATTGGCAGATGTCCCGGCGACAGAAACGGTATTGCCTGGGAGTCGTGTAGATTATCAATTATTTGTGATAGGCGAACCCGACACTATCCAGCAATTTAAAACCTGGCTATTGCCGAAGTTATCTGCCGATCAGCGCGTAGTCGATGTAAAAAATTCTGAAGAACGTTTGACGTCTATCATTAGTCAAGTCGAAAATTTTTTGCAACTTGCTTTGTTGGTTTGTTTAGCTATGTGCTCGACAGCGATTGTATTAAGTATTCAACGTTATTTACAAAAGCATTACAGCTATACGGCGCTTTGGCGTAGTTTAGGTGCCAGTCAAAGTCAAATTCTGGGGCACTATTTATATAAATTAATTTTTGTAACAATGGTGGCAGGATTGCTAGGTGTCTTGTTAGGCTATGGCGCTCAACATATTCTTGCTCACTTGTTTCAAGAGTATATGCAAATTGTATTACCTGTCGCTGGCAGTAAGCCTATTTATTTTGGTTTGTTAATTAGTGTTACCTTGCTATTTGTTTTTGCTTATCCTGTTATTCGCGTATTACCGAGTATTTCTCCTCTCTATATTTGGCGCCGGGAAGTGTCTATTCTACAAAAACAAAATACGCTTTACTTTATATTTGCTTTTCTCACCTTAGCAGGTCTTGTGTATGCGTTGACAGAATTTTCTGGCTTAACCCTGTTATTTTTAAATTTCATTGCATTATGCGTAGCATTTTTTTATGCGCTTAGTCTGTTATTGTTAGCGGTTTTAAAAAAAATGTTGCCGCATGCCAAGGGGGTGATGCGCCGTGGATTGAGCCAATTAACGCAATATGCAGACAATACCAGTTTGCAATTTATTAGTTTCACACTCGCTTTCATGTTGGTTTTAGTATTAGGCATGGTGCGAGCGCATTTATTGCAATATTGGCAGCAATCTTTTTCAAACCAAACACCGAATTATTTTGCCATAAATATTGCCCCAGAAGATTTACGTGACCTAAGTGCACTATTTAAAGAAAATAATATCGCATTGTCGGGACTCTATCCCATGGTGCGGGGTCGTTTGGTGGCGTTAAATGGCCAGCCTATTATGCAAGCAGTTCCTAGCAATGCACGCGACCATAATGCATTGCATCGAGAATTGAATTTAACCTGGATGCAAAAAATCCCAGCCGATAATCGCATGGTACAAGGCGATGCGTGGCCTGAGAAAAATAAAAATGGCACATGGATTTCAGTCGAAAAAAAGTTAGCCGAGGATTTAAAGTTTAAATTAGGCGATAGTTTAACGTTTCAAGTTGGGGAAAAAGTAATTTTAGCTACGATTAAAAATTTTCGCACGGTCAGTTGGGCCTCGTTTCATCCGAATTTTTTTGTGATTTTTTCACCGGGTATAATTAATCATTTCGCCGCGACGTATATTACCAGCTTTCATCTTGCGGCAACGCAAAGCGAGTTTTTAAATCAACTGATTGAAGAATTTCCGAATGTGACTATTATTGATGTAGCGAGCTTGTTGCAACAAGTGCAAAACATTATTGGCAAAATCACTTACGCATCTCAGTATTTATTGATCTTCACACTCATCGCGGCTTTATTGGTGTTTGTTGCGAGTTTACAAGCGAATATGGATGAGCGTCGAAATGCTTATCGATTGTGGAAAATGTTAGGAGCGAGTAAGCGTTATGTTCGCCAAAGTATGGCGATCGAATTGGGGAGTATTTTGCTTGTTGCAAGTTTTTCCGCGTATTTTTTTGCGACGCTATTTGTGTATTTGATTGAGATGAAAGTTTTTGAAAAATAACAAGTTTTTCATTGACTTTGCTTTGTTTTTTGCTCAATATTTTTCTCGCTGATCTATTTATTTGGAGCACTATATGAAAATTACCATATTACCTGATTCTTTTCGTCATGAACGTGAGAATGGAGAGGAGTCGAAAAAATTTGAGTTGGATATTAAATTTGACGCCCAAGAGTTTAGCCGATATTTAGAAGTCAAAAAAAAACTTACACAAGCCATTCAGGAAGATAAAGGTGAATGTTGTGATGACCATGGAGTAACTGTTTTACTTTTACGCTATACTAATGACAAGTTTGAATTGGCTCCGCGTAAAATTCTTCAGGGAATTGCTTTGCATTTACAGGAGCTTGGATTACTCAACATGGCACAATACACGGCTCTTAAAGACGCGTCTGCTTTGTTTGTTATGCGAGAACGTAATCATCAATATGAGGGATGTGCTTTTGAATTAACTAATAAAGGGGTGGACTTTACTTTAAAAAGTAAACCCGGCCCTCAGTTTTCACAATCGGTAACCGTAACTCAGACAATAGCCTATCCAAAAATCAAAAAAGAAGATAAACGAGACGAAGTGCAGCCAAGCGTCTCTCAAGCACCCGGATTGGGTTGGGTCGGATGTTAATAATTCTGGAGAACGTCTAAGAAACTCTGTCATACTAGCTAAAAGCGCGCAGACATGAACTTCGTCATCCCCGAATGCTTCTATCGGGGATCTGTCTACTAATAAGGAGATCCCCGATAGAAGCTTCGGGGATGATCAAGTTGGCGAATATATTTTGAACGTGAGCTTTACTCATCAAAAAGAAAAGGATGTAGCAGATGAAAATGACTATATTACCTGAATCTTTTCGTTACTCCTTTGCTGGAGAGGCTTTATCAAATCAAATTTCTATGCAGATTCAATTTGATTCCGATGAAGAGCTGCATCGTTATCAAGCGGCTGAAAAAAACGTCGATCTAAGACATAGCGTGACATGGGATGAGGGGCAAACTGCTTCTGTTTTTTTAAATTCAAGCGCATTATCTTTGCAATTACAGTATAAGAGTAAGAAGAAAGAGTTTAATACACGTGACATGATTAAGAAAATAGCTTCTCGCTTTCAACAGGCCGATTTAATTACCAAAGAACAGCACGCTGCGCTGGAAGAAGCAACTGACTCTTTTAGGCAAACTGCTTTTAAAGAGGATGATTATTTCGACAAATATGAGAAATTTATTCTGACTATCACTTGCGCGGAGGTAACAGCTGAGTTGCAGGGCACGCGCCAAAAAATTAAGCAAGGAGGGTGGCAGGGGAGTGAGCCCGTAAAATTGATGAATGCCGTAAATTATGAAAAGTCTGAAGTAAGAAAGTCGAGTTTCGCGCCAGGCGGAGCCGCTCATTTTGCTCCAAAGACGCCAGTAGCATCTGTTTCTTCCGCTGAACCTGTAAACCATCTTGTATTAGGCAAATAAAGCTCGCTTTCACAAGCTGCATTTTCTGGGTGTAAGATAAAATTCAAGGTGGATTGCGGTGCAAATGCACCTAATCCACCCTGTTGCTTGCAGAAATGTCGCCTACTCTTGATCTTCCAAGAAGCTGCGCAATTGTTCCGATCGTGAAGGATGACGCAATTTGCGTAGCGCTTTAGCTTCAATCTGACGAATACGCTCACGCGTTACATCAAACTGTTTACCGACTTCTTCCAAGGTATGATCTGTATTCATGTTAATACCAAAGCGCATACGCAATACTTTTGCTTCGCGTGGCGTCAGTGTATTC